>JACPOX010000118.1 GCA_016191305.1 Legionella longbeachae
AAGTACGATTATCTTTTAATGATTCAAAACTTAAATACTTGTCGAGACGAAAGCTCACAAAAAGTATTAATAATCCCAGTAATATGAGCAAAGGTAGCCAATGACGGATGATTGTTTTATTCATGAGTGCCTCCCTTCCAATAATTGGATCACCAATCCCAAAATACGTTCTTTGGTTTTAACGGATGCATTTTTTGCAAGAGCCTACGAAACAATCCAGTACGGAGCATTGTTAAAATTCAGTACTTTTTTGCTTCGCTTCGTCTTCAAAGAAATAGTTTTTCCTTCATTTTGACTAAAGGCCCCATTTATATTTAAAAATGTGCGACAAAGCGCAGTATGCCATTGGTTCCCTGCGCGCGATTTCTAGCATCTTGCTCGGAATATATGTTTAAAAACACAAAATGATTTTTGGAAAGACTGTACACCATTCCAGGTCCAATAGCCCAAACACTTTCTTTTCTACCAGGGACGTCTACGCCATTAACAAGAGTATTAGTAATCTGGTTGAAAAAATACCCATTTACGCCCACAGTGAGTTTTTCTATAATTGCGTAGCCTACAGCAATGTCACCAAAAATAGCTTGGCCTGCCTGACTAGAATGGGCATTGGGACCAAAAGAAATATTGGGGCTGTGATTTACACCATTCCAGAGATAATGCAAGCGCACTGAAGTCGACCATTTAGGAGTCATCCAGAAGGTAAAGGCCCAGTAGGGATTTAGTGACCAGAAATGACTGCTTGGATTAATCGCATTGATACGGCTGTATCTTCCAATTGGCGCGATGACATCCACCTCGAAACGCTGAACAAATAAAGGGCCTTTTCCATCTTTGCGCATAATAGGCGAGAATTGGAGGGCCGGTCCTATCCACAAATCACCTGGACCATTATCTGCTTTAAGTATGGTGTTATCTAAACCATCTTTCACATTGGCATTTACAACCCAAGGCAAAAGAGTAGAAACCCCTAAATTGGCTCCAAAAATTTTTTTTGTAGTCAGATAAATCAATTGAGTAACATTCGCAACGACATCAAGATCAGTCCGTGGAAGGGGTATTTTATTACCATTTTGGTCATTTAAACGATTACTAGTATAGTATTGAAAATAATCTTGAAAATAAAAACCTGGGCCAGATGGTGGGCTGCCATCATAAAAACTGGTATAACCTAAATTGACAACGGGTTCATCATAAGCATGTGCTGTTGAAGCAATCAGTATCATTGCAAAATTGATCCAACAATAAATTAATCCCTTTTTTTTCATATAAAATAATCCTTTCTATATTCTAATTCTGCCATCCATGTAACATATCAATAATGTGGGAAGTTCAAAATTCTTGAAGTATTTTTCTTATTGAGAAGTTACTTGGTTATCAATTAAATTATTGTTTCTAGCTAGATTATGTCTGATTTATACAGGAAGAACAATTGTTCGATACAAGAAAATCCATTGATTCTGGGTACTTAGGATTTAGCTCATGCGACTCCTCAAGGCGAACAGAGGGAGATAAAGTTAGATCTAAGGCGGTCTTATCCATAACGTGAATTTATTTAATTTTATTTTGGGAGGGGAATATTATGCGCACAGCATTTATAGGTTTAGATTATATAATTGATATTATGCATCCCAAAGGAAAAATAGCGCGTTCTGCCGCACATGCTAGCAAACGAGATGTAATCGCAAAAGTCAATAAGGTTATAGAAATAGCAGAATTAAAAAACTGGTTAACTATAATGGTTAAGATTGGTTTTAGTGCGCATTATGTAGAACAACCCAAACATTCTCCTATATTTGGAAAGGTTCATGAGCTCGGTGCACTACAACTTGGCTCGGAAGGGACGAAGTTCCACCCTGATTTACATATTGGCAATAGTTTGGTTCTTGTGAAACCACGTATTAGCGCATTCTATGGAACAGCATTGGATGCTGCATTGCGAGCTAATCAAATAGAGAGGGTGATTTTAGGTGGAGTAAGTACCTCTTGGGCTTTGCAAAGTACAGCACGAGATGCTCATGATCGTGATTACAATGTCTGTATCATTGAAGAAGTTTGTGCGGCTGCGGATGAAGAACAACACCACTCTTCTATTAAATTAATGGAAACAATTGCTACAATAATAACGATTAAGGAATTAAATAGTCTTTGATCCAGATATTGTAGCAAGAGTCCCTAATTTAGGATTATGATTGAAAGGAGAGTCTTTTAAACTCAGTTTTATGGAAAAGGAGATCAACGCAGTGTTACAACACAACTATAGTGAGTTTGATATTGATGAACGTACAGTTACTGATTTACGTTATGCTGTTCTAGGTATCTGTTTGTTAGGATGTTTGTTATTTTTGCTGACTCTTTTTATCGATATCCAGGCTCAAAAGGGTAACATCAATTTGCCCAATTGGATTTTGATAGGGGATGTTGATGATGCTCGAAGTATGCTTACTGCCATCATTGGGGCGGTGAGTACTGTTTTAGGTCTTGTTTTTTCTGTAGTTCTTCTAGTTTTATCTATGGCAGCATCTCAATTTGGGCCACGTCTTTTACGACGTTTTATTATTGAACAAAACGGTCAGGGGACAATCGGTTTATTTTCTGCAACTTTTCTATTTAGTTTGTTTACCTTAGTATCTGTGCATTATTATAATGGACAAGAATTTGTTCCCCAATTAACCACACTAACAGCAGTTTTATTGTTGATCGTGTCTTTTGGTGCATTAATCTCATTTAGCCAAAATATTCGTAAAGAGATACAAACTGGAAATCTTATTGCCAAGGTGGACGAAGAATTGAGTAAAATAATTACTCAATTTGTAGAAATGAGAAAAGCAAGGATAATAAATACTTCTAATCTTGCTGTAGAAGAGCAACCAGATTTATTGTGTAAACAAGCTTTAAAGGAAGGCTACTCCGTACCTTCGAGCAATGCCGGATATCTGCAGAGCATTGATTATGACAAGATAATAAAAGCAGCTAAAAAAGAGGATGCTGTGATTGTAATGAAAGTGCGTCCAGGTCATTTTGTGATCACTGAAACAACTTTGGCAGAAGTAATTCCTGCAAAAAAAGGTTTTGTACTTACAAATAAAATTAATGAAGCCTTACGAATAGGGCCAAACCGTACATTAATCCAGGATCCTGAGTTTGCAATTGCTCAAATTGTTGAGATTGGGATCCGCGCATTAAGTACAGCAATCAATGATTCATTTACAGGGATTGCTTGCGTTGATTGGTTATCTAATACCGTTCGCTTTTTGGTAGAGCTTCCTGAAATAGGAGAGTCCTGGCAAGATGAACTGGGACGAACACGTCTCATTGAAGTACCTGTGCAATTTTCGGGTCTGGTAGGTGCGGCATTTGATATGATTCGAGAGGCTAGCGGAAGTAATCCAGCAATTCTGATTCGAATGTTACAAAATTTCACTCGTATCGCACCTTGTCTTCGCACAAATCATCAACGTGTTGCCATCATGCGCCAGGTTACTGCAATTCGCGAGCTTATTGATCTACATCCTATCACGCTTACAGATAGAAATGATATTATTGAGTTTTATGATAAAGCTTGTGCTGCATTGAAGGATTAGATTCTACCCTGAGTAGCAAAACTGTTAATTTCAAATTATCAGAGCAAACTTGACAAAATCAAAGATTAGTTTCTAAAATGCTATGGGCTAAATTTTATTTTGCCTTTAATGATTGTTACTAACAGAAGATTGTCAAAAAGCAGGCGGTACTGTTGCTGAATAATTGTCAATTTGAGGCTTATTTTATTCCAGGCGTGTAATTGCATGCCTGGATTCACTTTATTGCCAGGTTTTATATGGATATTCCACAACGTATTGTTACTCAAAAAATGCCTTTTCTAGGTTTTGGCCTGGGATTAAGACCTGATTATTATGAAGAAATTTTAGCTAAAAAACCGGTCTTGGATTGGTTTGAAATAATAACTGAAAACTATCTAGTTCCAGGTGGAAAACCGCTTTATTATCTAGATAAAATACGTGCCCACTATCCAATAGTGATGCATGGTGTGTCGCTTTCATTAGGCAGTTCAGATCCCTTGGATTGGGATTATTTACAACAATTGAAAGCCTTAGCGGTGCGAGTTGAACCGGTTTGGATTTCTGATCATTTGTGTTGGACTGGAGTTAATGGGATAAACGCTCATGATTTATTACCTATTCCATATACCCGGCAAGCAATAAGTCACATAGTTTCTCGCATTCATCAAATACAAGACTTTTTAGGTAGACAGATTTTAATAGAAAATGTTTCCAGCTATCTTACCTATAAACAATCTGAAATGTCAGAATGGGAATTTATACTTGAAATTGTCAAACAAGCTGATTGTTATATTTTATTAGATGTAAATAATGTGTATGTTAGTTCTATAAATCACCAATTTAACCCTTTAAGTTATATCCAGGCTATGCCAGCTGAACGTGTCGCGCAAATCCATTTAGCAGGCCACTCTAATCATGGCGATTATATTATCGATACTCATGATGCTCCTGTAATTCAACCTGTTTGGGACCTTTATGCTGCTACCCTTAAGTGCTTAGGGCCAGTATCAACAATGATTGAACGAGATGACAATATGCCTCCTTTAGCTGAGTTGTTAGCGGAAATAGAGCAAGCAAAGTGTATCGCGGAATCTATATTGGTTGAAGAGGCGCTTCTATGACCGAACTGTTATTGTTACAAGCTCAATTTCAAAAATATTTATTATCAAATCAATCTGCCATACATGAATCCATTGTCGAAACAGAATGTGTTTCAGTAGATACTCGTCTGGGTATTTATCGCGATGCATACAAACTCAGACTGATTGAATGTTTGACTACAAATTTTCCTTCTCTTTATGCTTATTTAGGAACAGAGGAGTTTAACAAATTATCCGCATATTATATCGCCGCGCATCCTTCATCTTTTCGTTCTATTCGTTGGTATGGGGACATGCTCTCAGATTTTATCAAGAACAATTACGCACAATACCCCTATTTGTCTGAGCTTGCCGATTTTGAATGGAGAATGAGTTTGACCTTTGATGCTGCTGACGCACATATAGTGCGAGTTGAAGAGATGGCCACTGTGCCTCCTGAATCCTGGGCTGATCTGCGATTTGTGCTTCATCCCTCTGTTCAAAGAATCAATTATTTTTGTCCTGCAATTCCTCTTTGGCAAGCTTTAACCTATGATAATGAGTTACCTGATCTACAAGCAAACGCAAAATCTACTGCATGGATTTTATGGCGCACACCAGAATATACTATTCAATTTTATAGTTTGTCCCAAGAAGAAGCATGGGCTCTAGATAGCTTGGGGCAAGGACTGACTTTTGGTGCAATTTGTGAGGGCTTATGCCAGTGGATAAAATCTGAAGAAGTAGGGATGTGTGCCGCTTCTTATCTAAAAGGTTGGATACAAAACGGCATGTTATCACAATTGCATTTTACGGAGTGACCTTTTACAGGACCTCGAATTAACTACGATGCATCTGTTTTTTACTAAGCAAAGCAAAGACTGGCGGCAGTATAGAAATAAAAATAATTCCATAAATGACCATTGAGAAGTTCTCTTTAATTATGGGAATCGAGCCTAAGAAGTAACCAAGACCTAAGAGGCTGGCAATCCATATTAATGCACTAACTAAATTATACAGAGAAAAATGAAGGGTACGCATGGTGCCAATTCCTGCAACAAAAGGGGCAAAGGTGCGAATAATTGGGAGGAAACGTGCAAGAATAATGGTCTTACCGCCATGTTTTTCATAAAACTCATGAGTTTCTTGTAAATGTTTTTTATTAAGTAACCAAGATTTGTCAGCAGAAAAAATACGCGGTCCTAATACACGACCGACCAGAAAGTTAATTTGATTCCCTAAAACTGAAGCAAGAAAGAGTAACAAAAACAAAATAAAAATATTTAATGGTTCCCCCGGTTGGGCTGCGATACTTCCTGCGGCAAAGAGTAACGAGTCGCCTGGTAGAAAAGGAGTAACAATAAGTCCTGTTTCACAGAAAATGACAGCAAATAGGGCGAGATAAGTCCAAAATCCATAAGTTGAAACTAGGGTATTAAGATGGACATCAATATGAATGATATAATCAACGATAGTGTTTAGAAGCATTTTATGTTTTAATAAAATAAAATAGAATATGTATTCTTACATACTTGTTACATGTTGTCATGTCCTTTTGCCAATGTTAAATAACGTTAGAGATAAGAAACAAGACTTATGAATACATTATTTCATCTCGCATTTCCTGTATATGACTTGGCTTTGACTAAAGAGTTTTATCATCATAAATTAGGTTTTTCTTTAGGACGTGAATCAGAGAACGCATTGATTTTAAAATTTGAAAATCATCAGATTGTAGCCCATAAAACAGATATCGTCACTCCAGCTCAAGAAGGGATCTATCCTCGACATTTCGGCTTAATTTTTCTTGAGCAAAGTGAATTTAAGGCTTTTTTGTTAAGAGTTAAAGAGCAGCATATTGATTTTGAGATTCCATTGAAAACACGATTTAAAGAAACCCGAATTGAGCATCAGTCTTTTTTCCTACAAGATCCCAGTAATAATTTACTAGAATTTAAATATTATCTTTTTGCAGAAGCTATTTTTGGTGAAAAAGATTTGCAAAAAATTGGCGAGTCGTCTGTGCATCGCCATTAAGTATGGATTTTGTAGGTTGGGCCCCTGGCCCAACGAAGGGCTATATGTTAGGCTGGTGTTCATGTGGGGCCAGGGGCCCAACCTAAATTTTAAAGCTACTTTTTCTTAACTTAATGGCAGTGATTTGTCTGTTATAGAATAATAATGTGCACTATAAGTTGAATAATTGTTTATCAAGGATGAGTTGTGCTACGTTTCCTTTTTCCTATTAGTTTATTTTTAAGTGCAGTACTTTTATTCAGTATCCAACCTATGGTAGCTAAAACTTTGCTGCCAGTTTATGGTGGTACACCAGCGGTTTGGACTGTATGCATGCTTTTCTTTCAGATGCTACTGTTGATTGCGTATGGATATGCAGCATTACTTAGTCTTTTAAATAAACCCTTTGTATGGCGTTTAACACATAGCCTATTGATCATTTTAAGCTTGTTATCTATGCCTCTTTTATTTTATCCCACGACTATGGAAGGGCCCCCTGAATGGAGTATTTTAACTAATTTATTAAGTCAATTAGGTTTTCCCTTACTTGTTGTTGGTGCATCAGCACCTTTATTACAATTTGCTTACAGTCAGACTAAGGTAAAAGGGGCTTCTGATCCTTATTTTTTGTATGCAGCCTCTAATCTAGGAAGTCTTTTATCTTTGCTACTCTATCCTTGGATAGTTGAACGTTTGATTGGCTTAAAAAATCAATTTTACTTTTGGAGTGTAGGTTATCTAATTTATATCTTGTTGTTGGTAGTTATTTTATACGCTAATCATTATCAGTCATTGGAAAAGCAAAATGAATCAAATCTGTCTTGGCCTTGGCGAAGCATGGCATACTGGGTTTTTTTAAGTTTCGTGCCTTGTAGTTTAATGTTGGGAGTAACTTTATATATTACAACCGATATTGCTGCGACACCTCTATTTTGGGTTGTACCATTAGCTTTATACCTTCTTACTTTTATACTTATATTTACTAACCAACCTTTGATTTCATTTTCTTGGATTGCACGAAATTGTATTTTTTTTCTTATTTTCCCAATTCTTGGATTTATTTTAAATGCAGGACAGAAAGGTACTTTGCAGGATATTGTATTTAATTTATTGAATTTTTTTATTTTAGCCTTACTTTGTCATGGTCAATTATTTTTAAGTAGACCTAAGCCTCAATTGCTTACTTTGTTCTATTTTTGCCTGGCTTTAGGCGGCGTATTGGCAGGTATATTGAATGGTATTTTAGCTCCACATTGGTTTAATCAAGTGTATGAATATCCTTTAGCAATTTTATTGAGTCTATTTGCTTTACCGCAATTACAAAGAACAGGTAATTGGTGTATTCCTGTTATTGTTTTAGCTCTTCTGCTTCTCCACTATATAGTTCCTGATGTTCACTTGCCTTTTCATCTTTCATCTTTTCAACTAAGTGCTATCATAGCTTTAAGCGTGATTGTGATCTGGCAAAAAAGTAAAATAAGTCTTTTTTTATCATTATTGATTTTATTTGGCTTTATTTTTTCTCCTTTATTGCAAGACTGGACTATTTTACTCCAGGAACGCAATTTTTATGGAGTAAAAAAAGTAGTAGATAAGTCAGGAGCACACATCTTAATTAATCAGTCCACAGCACATGGTCTACAAATAAATATGCAAGAAAAACCAAATGGACTCAGTTCTTATTATGGAGCGGTAAATCCCTTGATTCATGTTATGCAACAAAAATGGAGTTCCTTGCCAGTAACTATTATTGGCTTAGGGACTGGCACTATGGTTTGCCAATTTCGTAAACAGGATCAGATTAAGGTAATTGAAATTGATGATCAAGTCATTGAGTTAGCAAAAAATAAACAATTGTTTACTTTCCTACAGAATTGTCCTACACAGCTAACTATTATAAAAAATGATGGGAGAATTGCTATAGCCCAACTGGCTGATCATTCTCAGAAGCTGTTGATTGTGGATGCCTTTAATTCAGATGCAATTCCCACTCATTTATTAACTCTGGAAGCATTTTCTTTATATAAACAAAAAATTTCTAAAGAGGGTGGAATACTTATTAATTTAAGCAATAGACATTTACATTTGTTACCAGTGATTCATGCTGCGGGTCATTCTTTGGGCTTAATGGTATTTTATCTGAATAATAAAGGTATTCCTGCGCTAGGTCAGTTTGATTCGGAGTGGGCCTTTTTAACTTCTAATGAAGATCTTGCTTCTCAATTAATGAAGAATACAAATTGGCGTTTTGATGCAAGCAATGAAGGTTTTTTATGGACCGATGACTATTCTAATTTGGTGCCTCTCTTACAATGGTAGTACATGATCCTCTATCCTTGTATTCTAAATTTCAGCCAAGTTCCCTTTTGATTCCAACCAGACTTTTCGATCTCCCGCTCTTTTTTTATTCAACATCATATCCATAATTGCCTCGGCATGTTCTTCATCAACAAGAGTGAGTTGAACAAGGCGTCTGGTATTGGGATCCATAGTTGTTTCACGTAATTGCATAGGATTCATTTCACCTAAACCTTTAAAACGTTGGACATTAGCTTTAGCTCGAGTAGTTTGCGTCAATTTATTGATAATACGATTTTTTTCTTCATCATCCAGAGCATAATGAACTTCTTTTCCTGCATCAATTCGATACAGTGGAGGCATGGCAACAAATACATGTCCTGCTTGAACCAAGGGTTTAAAATGGCGTAAGAATAAAGCACAGATCAAAGTGGCTATATGCGCTCCATCTGAGTCTGCATCTGCGAGAATACATAGTTTTCCATAACGTAAGCCAGTCAGATCAGAAGAACCTGGATCTACCCCTATGGCTACAGAAATATCATGGATTTCCTGTGATGCGAGAACTTGCGAAGAATCTACTTCCCAGGAATTAAGAATTTTTCCTCGTAAAGGCAGTATGGCCTGGAAGTCTTTATTCCGTGCTTGTTTTGCTGAGCCGCCTGCAGAATCTCCTTCCACCAAAAATAATTCAGCCTGACTGAGATCAGTTTGCAAGCAATCAGCCAATTTACCAGGAAGAGCAGGACCTTGGCTAATCCGTTTACGTGCTACTTGTTTGGCTTGTTTTAAACGTTTTTGTGCACGGTCTATTGCCAGAGCAGCAATCGCTTCTCCTTGATTCCGATGTTGATTTAACCAAAGAGCAAAAGCATCTTTAATCACATTACTGACAAAGGCTGATATTTGACGAGAACTTAAACGCTCTTTGGTTTGGCCTGCGAATTGTGGCTCTTTCATTTTAACAGATAATACATACTGGCAAGGTTCCCACAAATCATCTGCGTTGATCTTTATTCCACGTGGTAGCAGGTTTCTTAATTCACAAAATTCAGACATGGCATCAAATAAGCCAGCACGTAGGCCATTCACATGAGTTCCACCTTGAACAGTAGGAATTAAATTGACATAACTTTCATTAAAGCCACTATTAGCGCCATTGGACCATACTAAAGCCCAATCCACAGTCGCTTCATCGCTTTTGAATTCTCCTGTAAAAGGTTCTTCAGGTAAATAATCTCCATCAGATAAGGATTGATTTAAGTAATCAATGAGTCCGTGTTCATAACACCAATAGGTTTCTTCATTACTTGTTTTATTGATAAAAGTCATAGACAAGCCGGTACAGAGTACCGCTTTGGCTCTGAGCACATGAGTTAAATGTTTTATGGAAATTTTTGTGGTATCGAAATATTTAGCATTGGGCCAAAAGCGAATAATGGTGCCTGTATCTCTTTTTTTAGTAAGACCAGTTTCATTTAATTCACATAATTTATCACCATTTGCAAAAGACATTTGGTAAATAATTCCATTTCGTTTGATTGTGACATCAAGACGATCTGAGAGCGCGTTCACCACAGAGACCCCGACGCCATGTAATCCGCCAGAAAAGCTGTAATTTTTATCGGAAAATTTACCACCAGCATGTAAACGAGTCATGATGACTTCAACACCACTTAAACCTAGTTGTGGATGTAAATCTACAGGCATACCGCGACCATCATCTTCTACTTCTATAGAACCATCTTCATGGAGCGTCACCCGAATATGGCTGGCAAATCCGGCTAACACCTCATCCACACCGTTATCTATAACTTCCTGTGCCAGGTGGTTAGGTCGTGTGGTATCAGTATACATGCCGGGTCGCCGTTGAACAGGTTCAAGTCCACTTAAGACTTCAATTGCTTGGGCGGTATAGTTTTCTGACATGAGATTTCTCAAATATAAGTTGGGTTTATTTTACCATATATTATGATACAGTAGACGAATATTCGTTACAAAGATACTTAGGGACGAGCACACGCTTTTCGGGTTCCGCTTCACTATCCCAGTTTATAGGTTACATCAGAAACTTATGCAAAAAAATAGTGCTGAAATTCATAACTTATCCGTAGCTTTTCAAACTCATTCTAAAACGGTTCCCGCTTTGGATGAAATTAGTTTTATCTTATGTCCTGGTGAAACGCTGGTTTTATTGGGAGAATCAGGTTGTGGAAAGTCCCTGACTTCATTGGCTTTGATGCGCTTGTTGCCTAAATCCGGTGTTTATGGAGTGGACAGTACAATCCATGTGGATGGACAAGACATCCTTAATTTACCTGAACAGATGATGCGACAATTAAGAGGTCGGAAGATCGCCATGATCTTTCAAGAACCAATGACCGCATTAAATCCAGTGATGACAATAGGAGCGCAGTTAACAGAGATTTTAGTTAGACACCACTCATTGAGTGCGCAAGAATTAAAAAAAACTTTGTTAGGTCTACTTGAAGAGGTAGAAATGCCTCAACCGGAAGTTAAAATTAATCAATATCCACATCAGTTATCTGGCGGACAAAAACAGCGCATAGTGATTGCTATGGCTTTGGCATGCAAGCCTGATATTCTGATTGCAGATGAACCTACTACAGCTTTAGATGTTACAATTCAAGCACAAATTCTTGCTTTATTGAAAAAGGTACAGATGGCTCATCAGATGAGTATGTTGTTAATTACTCATGATTTGGGAGTCGTGAAGGCAATGGCATCTCGTGTTTGTGTTATGTATGCAGGTCAAGTGGTCGAACTATCTTCTATAGATGATTTTTTTCTGCGAATAAGGCATCCTTATGTACAGCAGTTATTGGCCTCTTTGCCTTCTTTTGCAAAAAAAGAAGAGCGCCTGTCGGTTATTCGTGGATTTGTGCCTGCTTTGGATGATATGCCTTCAGGCTGTCGTTTTCATCCTCGTTGTATCTATGCTTTTGCCCGCTGTCAGGAAGAAGAGCCACAATTACAAACACTCGATAAACGAACGGTGCGCTGTCATCTATATCCTGCTCTTAAAGAATTACCTCTTTTGGAAAAAAATAAAATATCATGGAATGTTGCAAACACTCAGGCTGAATCGGTACTTACGGTGAATGATTTATCAGTACATTTTATACAGAAAAAAAACTTATTTAGTCGCCACAAAGTGATCTTTAAAGCAGTTGATGGCCTCTCTTTTCGTTTGCAACAAGGAAAAACCCTGGCTTTAGTAGGTGAATCAGGTTGTGGTAAAACTACTACCGGTCGTGCTTTATTACGTTTATTACCTGTTTCTGGAGGAAATATATATTACAAAGATATAGATGTATTGACTTTGAATGGTCGCTTACTAAGAGAGTATAGAAAAAAGGTACAAATTATTTTCCAGGATCCTTTCTCATCTATGAATCCTCGCATGACTGTAGGTGAAATTATCGCAGAAGGAATGCATGCGCAAAGGATGAAACGTTCACTCATTAGTGCAAGACAAAAAGAACTATTAAATCAAGTGAACTTGCCAAGTAGTAGTTTGCATCGTTATCCACATCAATTTTCTGGGGGCCAAAGACAACGTATTTGCATTGCCAGAGCTTTGGCTACAGATCCGGAGATTCTAATTTGTGATGAACCCACAAGTGCGTTGGATGTTTCAGTTCAGGCACAAATCCTAAATTTATTAAAAGAACTCCAGCAAGAAACGGGTATTTCCTATTTGTTTATTACCCATAACATGGGTGTTGTTTCTTATATTGCCGATGAAGTCTTGGTTATGAAAGATGGAGTGGGTATTGAATTTGGTAGTTGTGAGACTATTTTTAAACAGCCTCAGCAAGCTTACACAAAACAATTGTTGAATGCGGTTTTGGATGTTTTTTAAACGACCTTAAAAAATTTAATTATCTCAATAGCAAATCGATAGCTTTTAATTTTTGATCTGTCTTGGTCATTATTAATATTATTAGCATAAAAAATATCAACATTGGATTGACATGGGCAAAGTGCGATCTTTATAATCACCGGCACGTGCCCTATGACAATAGATTATAGGAGTTTGTATGTTGATACCCTTTAATTAAGGAAAAGGATTATGTTTAATAAAATAGACAAAAAAAAGTCAATGACTCTCAACTTAACAGGTTCATGTCTTAACCAACTTACTGGGGAAGAATTAGTCCAACTATTTTCATCTTTACCTAAATCTGTGGTGAGTTTGGATTTATCAAGAAACGATGAAAATGTTGAAGAAGTAAAACAAGTACTTAGAAATGCTGGTATTTCCCTCACCGGTGAAGAGACGAAAGCTGAGGGACCGAAATAACATCTTAAAGTTTTTAGGATTTTGGCGTTTATCTCGGCACAGTTTAAGCAGTGCCGAGATGAGCATCCTCTCTTATTTGTTCATTATTGACAGATCTAATGAGGGTTTAAATTTGAATTCTTTTCTTCAGTATTTTTATTTATTTTGTTTGAAGTTTGAATAAGAGGTGAAAAATTCCAGATCGGATTCAATAGAGACCATTGTGTTTTTTCAGTGGGGGTTCCGAAATCCTTTGTTTTTGATGTGTTCTCTTTAGTTGAATTATTAGAATTAACGAAAAAACTGTGAAAATTCAACAGACGAGGAGGGATCTTGTAAATAAAGTCAGTCACTCTTCCTGTTTTGATTTTGATATGCCCCTCTATAACTTCTAGATTAAACTGAGAAAAGGCAGCTCTCCAAAGCTGGACATTTTTTCGGGAATCAAATTTTGATTTGTTATCAATATCATGAAATATCCGTTTATTGATTTTAATACATGAATGAGTGATTAATTCATTTATAATAGGATGGTTTTCCTGGGGAAATTTTAAGAGAGCCAAAGATCCAATAATATTTGAAACTATAGAAAAATTATACTTATCCATGTGTTGATGGATTGCATTTAACAATATCTGATCTAATCGTATGGGCTCTATTTTTTTGAGATCAACAGATAAGAGTCGATTTGTTGATCTTATGAGGTAGAGGGTATTTGTTATAAATTGTATCTCTTCCCAAGTTAATTTAAGTTTTACAAAACTATTTATTAAGTTGGTTAGACAAGTCTGGTTTATTTCTTTTGGATGATTAAGAATTGGGTATAGTAGGGCTGCATCTAGCTCAAGAGTAGATAAGTCTTGCCAAGATAATCCGAAATCAGCTAATCCAGCAAACATTCTAGTAGCAGTTTTTACATCCAAGTTTGTTGCGTTTTTGAGGAGAATAATTTTATTGAAAAATTGACTATAAATAGGGTTTACCTGATTTGATTCTCGTTGTTTTTCCAAATTTAAGTATGACCAATTAAAACCTAACTTAGAAATTACTGTCAAAATAATAGCAAATTCATATATATTCTTTTGGGGATTGAGAACAATATATTTCATTAAAAGCAGATCGAAGTTTGCTGATTTTAATTTCTCCCAGGTTAATTCCAAGGAGATTAATCCATTTAAAAGATCCCATAAAACTTGATTATCATAGTTTTCTGCATGGGCAGTAGAAAGAAGGTTTTTTAATATTACATCTATTTTATGACTTTTTAATTTATTCCAATCTGTTTTCAAATAATAAGATACCAAGAAAATTTTTGAAATGATTCTAAGAGTTGAATTTTTTGTATAACTTAACATTATTTGAAAGAGATTTTCTTTGTAATTTAGTTCTAATTTTTTAAATAAACCTAATTTAATTATAGCAACCAAGAAAATCATTAAATCATCGAAATCGATACTATTTTCATTTTTTAAAGAAACAATAATATTTTTCGCAGTTGAAAGTAAAATGTCTTTTGGAACATCCCCTTTGATCGTTGTGTATGAGAATATAAAATTAATTTGTTTTTTAATAGGGGTTTCTATAATCTGAGCATTTTTTTGAAGTTTTAATTGATTGATGGAATTTTTCTCTTTCATGATAAATATAATCTCTATTTAATTAAAGTAAAATCTGCAGTGTGACTTTAAGTATTGGATACATTCATTTTATTGAGTAAGAGGCATTCCTGTACTTTTACTTAATCTGAAAATCTAGTTCTCAGGGATTGATCGCTGGAATTATTTGATACTTTAAAGGCACAAAACAAAATATTTTACTTATTTGGATAAATATTATCTACAGTTTGAGCAATATTTAGAGATTTGGATAAATTTATCCCAAATATTTAATTCTATACCCATCAATTGGATGAACAGTAAATATATGAGTCCCATATCCGGAACTAATCGTTAAATAATGCCAGTGTGCATGTTCCTATATACGCATTCACTATTTAACAACGTATGATCCATTAGAAGCTGATTCGCGTTCTTTGACTTGATTAAAATTTTCCCAAATTTGCCATTCTAACTATGCCATTGGATAATTTGTAGAGGTTTATAATATTCAAGCCCATCTGCTTATTCTCCGGAACACACAATACATTTTGTTTTACATGAAAAGCAACGCGCTCATTCTCTACAATTATAAGACTTGATATTTTTTGTGTCTATTAGCTAAGCGGGATTTCAAATCATGTAAATCAAATTTTTTTGACATGGAGTGATTCAATAATCCGAGGTCTGGATCAAAATATTGGTCAATCAAGTATTCATTTCCAGGCGCAAATGCAGTTATAAATGAATCAAAAATGAATTTATTTGCATTATTGTTGGTCACGATGGTTCTTTATTATTGAATTGTTCTGCATTTTTAGTTAAGGTAAAACATAGATAATCAAGACAACTAATCCAGCAAAAGCAATAATTGGATGCACAATCGCTACCATTTTTGGAATCTTTTTACCTTTCCTATCCATAGAAAATAAAGTTAATCCTCCTAAAGCTGCTAGACACAAGAGTACGACGCTAGCAATGAGGAGTGAAGATCGCCCGGACATAAAGGAAAATAAGTAAACGATTAAAATGATTAGTCCAGTAGCTGCAAAAATCCCATGTAAAATTTTTGCAATTTTGTTTGGTGCTTTATCTTGTAATATCGCGATTAACATAACTATGCCACAGACTGCGGCAGCAAGAAACAAAACAATAGCGAGTAGTAACATATGAGCCCCTGTAAGTATTATCGTAACTTCTTAATAAGTACGGAAAAAAATCCATTACACTGTTGTGAACCAACCTAGTTTGCCTCAAGGTAGCAAAATGTCAATAACTTCTAGAGAGTTAACGGCATTCCCAGTAATTCATATTCGAATTCATCAGCAGCATCTCCATCTTTAGTTGAGGGAACATTAATAGCTGGAGCTGGATTTTTAAGTGCATCAGTCAAACTAATAAATTTATACCCATTTTTTTGATACATTTCCAAAATGTCACTTAAGACATAACTATTCAGCAAATTTGCATGGATTAATAAAATTTGTTTGGTGTTTTTTCCATTCGATCTTTTTTCTGCTTGGACTGTTTGTTTCCAAATATAGGCCAAATATTGCGGCTTTATTTTTTGAATGTAATTTACTCTGGAATGATAGGGCACTTTATAAAGCATTTCATTGAAGGTGAAATCTTTGCTATCAATTGTTACGGGTGCAATAACATAATCATGTTCCTTTAGATAATCAGATACTTTTTGTTTTTTTGTTTTATTTCCTTCGGCCAGGTAGGGATAACGAAAATACCTTGGAGTAGTTAATACTGGAGTAAGAATTTTATCGGCACGAGCAATATCATCTATGTATTTTTCTGCACTCACATGATTTAAGTCATAATGTGTATAAGTATGATTGCCAAGCATAAAACCTGCTTCTTTAAATTGCTCAAGAAATTTCCATTGACCTTTCTCTATTGTTCCTGCAATAACAAAACCAATCACTGGAACTTTATATTTCTGAAATGCTTGCACTATTTGAGTAAAACGTTCAGTTGCGCGTTGCCTATTTCCTGGATTGTTCATTTTAGAGGCAACAAGAGGCAAATCATCTATAGTAATAGCAATTTCACGTTCTTCGGCAAAACATATGGAAGAAAATAATGCAATAAAAAGAAACAGTGATTTAAGCATGGATAATCCTTATCATCCTAGATTTAATTGCCAAATTTTAGGGTAATCAAATCGGCCGGTTATGCTAGAGGTCTAATCAATACTTTACCCAAGTTGCCTCATAGTAAGCAATACCCTGTTTGCATTTATATTTACAAATCAGGAGAACATTTGATAACATGCCGCATCTTAAATGCCAATATGATTGTCATCATGCCTAAATTTAGAAACATACTTCCATTGAATTTGAATCAACAAAATAAGCTTAATCGGAGCTTTTTAAGTTTTTTTGGCAAAAGGTATTATACTTCATGGATTGATTCCCTGCTCAGAGCAAAATTATTGGATAACTCCAAAAATTACAAAGAAGATAATCTACCCGGAAAAAATATGCTGATTATGATTTCCGGGGGGCCTGCTTCGGGTAAAACTACCCTGGCATATAATCTAGTCAAAATACTTAATATTGACGAACCCTTTGTCGCTGGTAAACGTCTCCAAATTAATCTGCATGCAGAACGGAACAAATTCAAATTTGGCGATCCCATACTTGTTGATAGCCGGGGGTATAAAGGTTTTGAATTACAAGAAATAGCGAAATTTGGAAAAGAATTTGGTTATACTACAGTGTGTATTAATCCCTGGATAGATGAACTAGTCTGTAAAGAGAGATTGCAACAACGTTTTGAAGAAATAAATCGACAAGTTTCTCCGATCAAAGCCTGGGAAATTCACAAACGCAACAATCAGCTTATGTATTCTTACATGAGTAAAGGGAATATTCCCTTTGATATTTTTATTTCTTATGACAACCGTCTAGATACTGATAAACCTCTTTTATATGCAAAAATAAAAGAAAATATATTTAATTTTAATCCAGAATGGGTTGAGAGCCTAAAAAATCCCGCCCTTATCGGATGTGGATTAATTACTATGTTTTTGGATCCGACTAAAGAGCGATTTAATAGGATTGAACCTTTATTGGATACTAAGGATGCTCTTATTTTGTATAAAAATTCATTGTATTATGCTGATTATAAAGAAAGCAAAGTAAGACATATTGAATTCTCTAATGTAAATCAACACATTTATTTACAGTTACAATCCCAATTCAGCCCTTATTATCAATCTGCAGATGAAAAAACCCTTCAATTGATTAGTGAACTCATTGGCTATACGCCTTTGATTCCCTATATTAAAGAAGTTCAAGTATCTGAGTTACCGAAACGAGAAAAAGTATTAACATTTAACCCTAAACCAGAACTTTTATTACCTAATATCCAATTTATTTTAGACTGTATCGTCAACTCAACTCCAGACTCTATGACCCAATTAAATAAACATATGCATTCTCTTTATCACAAAGAACATTCTGAGGATGTTAAACGTATCAACGATATATCCTTATTTTAACGTCAGTTTAGGATAAGAAACACTTAAGATTTCAGCTCACTCTCGAAGGGTTTGGCACAGTGCTTAGCCTTCGAGACGGGCTAAAGCCCTCCTCAAGCCGAACGGTTCTAGGTAATTCAAAGTTTCTCCTCCTTCGTCCGAACGGATCCAGAAACTCATGTATATTAATGTCTTAAGAGTTATGACACTTATAAACATTAAGTGAATATTCTTTATGTTTAAATGGATATGTATCAGTAGGTATTTTTATACATTGTTCGAAATGTTTTTTTAAGCAGCTTAGTCTGTCATATTTATCAATGAAGAACGCTTCTTTTAGTGATTTATCTGCAATTTTTTCCTTCACATCAGCGCTCCATAAAGCATATTGATTTTGAGCAGTTCCACAACCCAAAGTATAAATAGTCGGTTTGTTTTTCAGAAAAAACAGCATGCGTGCTTGAAACCAGCCCGAGGTAAAAATAGTGTCAGGTAATTGAATCTTTGCTGAATTAAGTTGTTGCATCAAATGATATAAAACAAGTTTTTTTGAGGGAGTAAGATTAAATTTAGAAGTGTTATCGATAATAATGGAGAAGCTAATCAAAGCATAAAGGGCAATTATTGAAATAAATAATCTGCGATACTGAAATCTTTCAAAGCAATATCCAAATAAAAGCGCTGCGCTGATTAAGTAAGGGGCAAGCCAAAATTCTCTTAACAGATTCTTACTTGCAACGAATAAGTAAAAACAAAAAAAAGTAACACAAATAATACAACATAACCTTACAATAAGTGCCTTTTTATCATCTGATTTGCTGCGGCTAAATAAAGGAAGAAGAAGCATAATATTTAAAGAAGGGATAAATAATATAAAAAAAGTCTTAATTATATTGGTGAAAGGATTAACTGAATGACTCAAGTTATGTGTAGTTAATTGGTAGATAAATGATTGCCAGTGATTTTGATAATTCCAAAAAATTACTGGGCTAAAAATAGCAATTGAAATAAAAAGTGCACCATATAAATGTTTTGTTTTAAAAAGCGAGCGATAAGAAGTTAAAATTAGAAAAATGAATAAAGAGAGAATTAATACGATACCCGAATATTTTGAGAGCATCATCAATCCAGCACTGATCCCAATAAAATATAAATCTTTTATTTTGTTTGTTTGTATGAATTTTGCCGTGTAATAAAGTGTTAATGCCCAAAATAAAATAAGGGGGGTGTCGTAGGTGGTTTGCTTCAGGATATCTAATGTTACAAGAGGGGCGAATAACCACGATCATGGGAGAGCCATCATAGTACGATAAAGCGAGGTGACGGCTCCAATCCCAATAATAATAAGTATCAAAAGATAATATGTTGAATGGGGCTAAAAACAATAAAATGGAAAAATACAGTCCAAGTGGCAAGTAAATACTATGGGAGTTCTTCAATTTAATTGGTACGTGCAAGTTGTTCGGTCCATATGTGGCGAGAATAAGTATAATAGTTTAAGAGCGAGATTAAGCCTATGCCGATTCCCATAATTAAATTTTCTTGCAATGCTCCGCTACCAAAGCAAATCACGCCAAGCCGTAACCAATAACTTTGCACATTAATGATGATCAAAGAATAAAGTGCGAAAAGCATCAGTCGTTTCATTTTTAGAGACGTTGATATTTTATTTTTAGTACTGAATGTAAGTTGATTGTTTAATATGAAATTATTAATAATGGCTGCAAAGACCGCAATTTGAGATGCATTAAAAGGGGAGAGATGGCATTTGCGCATTAGATTATAAGTAGCAAATTGCACCATAATACCTAAAGACCCAACAATGCACATTTTAAAATAACGGTTAATTTCTTGGTAGCGTAAGGTAAAAATGACTCGCAATGAATCTATAATGCTGTTTTTTGGGAGTTTGCTATAACCCATATTTCGATCAATGAATTCAATAGGATATTCACAAATTTTTGCTTTATTTCTGTGCAACAACCATAGAAGTTGCATTTTGTAAGCATAGTGATTTGTTAGAAAGCGATTTGGAAGGACTTTTAATAATTGCTGACGTCGAGTTGCTCGAAAACCGCTAGTAAAATCCTTATATTTAAAACTAAGAATCGCTCTGGCAATGTAATTACCTAAAACAGAAAATAATTTACGATGTAATGCCCAGTTATTAGGTATACTACCACCCCTTACATAACGGCTTCCCACAACGCAATCACAGGTTTGTAACATTTCTAGCATAGGGATAATGTATTTAGGTTGATGCGAAAGATCGGCATCAAATTCAAAAATTATATCCGCATGTAGCTCCAATAACGCATAATTCATGGCCTGCAAATAAGCAGAACCAAGACCGGATTTTATTGCCTCATTTTTTAAATGCAATTTAGGATAATTTTTTTGTAATGTAGCAACTATTTCTTGAGTGTTATCTGTAGAGGCGCTATCAAAAATTAAAATGTGTATATCATACTGATCATTTAATTTTACTGTTGCAAATACCTGATCTATTGTCATTTGAATGACAGAAGATTCATTATGCGTGGGAATGATAATGACAACTTTTTCTCTTTCTGATTGATAATTTTCAATAGAATCAGAGGTAATGGGTTTATCTGTAGCAAGTATCAACTTTGAATCTCAGATTTAGGGACATTTGAACAATGAGTGTACCAATTAGTGTTTAGAAAAAAAAGAGGCACTTTTTATCTTGAACCATTTATTCGATTTTATTTCAAATAAATTCAAATATTTTTAACTGTTTTTTGTAGAAAACTAACACTATTATTTTAGCTGACTTATAGTAAAAAATAATATAATTAATCTCTACGAGTTTTTATGGATAAATCTAAAATTAGCCTCGTAAAACATACTTTTTTTAATAATAAATTAGAAACATACGATATTTCTTTCAAAGATGATGATTTTAGTTTGGAAGAGTTGCAAACTGAATTTTCTACTTTATATCAATTATTTCTATCAAATAAGCAATATTGGTTAAATGATGGTTATCCAATGGCTTATATGCGCTATTTATGCGATTTAATGATTCGTTATTATCAAAAAGATTATGTTAGTGCCGATTTGCAAAAATTAGCACAGTATCAAATAGAAATAGAGAGTTTTAAAAAGAAAGGTTCCAACGAAAATCGAGAGTTAACAAAGAGTTTGTTTTCGATTGAAACGATGATGCCCAAAGGAGCATCTCCTTTTTTGAGTCTTTCAGAATTACGCAAATATATAGGCAATCTAAATAGCAAGCGAGCCCAATTTAGTTATAGCCGTGTTTTAGCTAATCATGCAATTGCTTATCTTCAAAAAAGTTCTGTTTCTCAATTGATTCATGAAATTAATGTTTTTATTGGTAATCAATACAGCTTTATGGAGGGTATTAATTTTTTAAACCAATCACGAGCAACGATCACCGCTCTTGGTATTGCACTGTCTGCACTTCGTTTTGCAATTCATTTTATACTTATAATAAAACATATTGTTTTGGCTGCAACAAACGAAGAGTTATCGATAAAGAAAGTATTTAAGCACGAAATTGAAAAACGTGGCTTTATGATGATTAATGATTTGGTTTGGACTACAGTAAGTCTCTTAACTACGTATAATCATTTTTTTCATATTGCAACATCCTTTGTTGCCCCAATAATTGTTATTTTTCTAACTTTTGATACTCTATTACTCTTAGCTCAGTGGCTTTTTGAAACAAATAAATATAATTCACACTTGCAGGAATTGAATTTACAAAAAAAAGATGCAACTTTGGATGAACAAGCGCTAATTCAAAGACAAATTGATGTATTAAATGATGAATGGGATGTTCAATGTGCCCATTTTGCTTTTAACATTCTAGGCGCAAATATATTAGCGATTTCTTTTGCGCTCAGTATGATATGTACAGGTCCCCTTGCTTTGGCCGGAATGGCATTTTTCAGTATGCTCGGTAATGCCTTGTATAACTCCTCTGAAGAATATAAAAAATATCAAAAAGCCCAAATTGCGGTGCAACGTGAATTGTCCAATGGAAAGAAGGTAAATGACGAATATCATGAGAAACTTTTAAAAGTGCTCAATGAAAAATGCGATCAGAGCTGTATGCAGTTTTGGAAAACTTTGTCGTTCAATACAGGTGGAATCGCTTTTCTCATCACAGCTGCAGTAGCCTCTTGGCCAATTGCATTGAGTCTCGCACTTACTTATGTGGCTTATCAGCTATTTGATGCCTATCAAGTTAAATTAGACAATAAGAGTAAACAAGACATACCTCA
>JACPOX010000246.1 GCA_016191305.1 Legionella longbeachae
CCATTATAGAGTCATAAGAGGGGCCAACATGTGCCTCGCATCCTACAGCATCAATGCACGCATCGGGTCCTTTTCCTTTAGTCATGACCATGAGGGCATCATATACGTCTTCATTTTCAAAATTAATGACTTCGGCATGACCGTATATTTCTGCAAGCTTTAAACGTTCTGGAACACAATCTATTGCTATAACACGATCAGCCCCTAACATCCATGCACTCTGAATTGCAAATTGCCCTACAGGACCACAACCCCATACAGCAACAATATCTCCTGCTTTAATTTGACAGTTTTCCGCGGCCATGTAACCTGTGGGTAAAATATCACTTAAAAAGAGAACTTTCTCATCAGCAATTCCTTTAGGTACTTTAATAGGTCCGATATCAGAATAGGGGACACGTACAAATTCAGCTTGCCCACCGGCATATCCACCTAATAAATGAGAATAACCAAATAGACCCGCGGGGGATTGTCCTAATTGTTGTTTTGCGAGTTCCATATTGGGATTTGAACACTCACATAAGGAAAATAATTTCTTTTTACAAAAATTACATTTGCCACACGAGATGGTAAAAGGTACCACTATTTTATCTCCTGCTTTTAATTTCTTATTTCCTGGTGCAACCTCAACCACTTCTCCCATAAACTCATGTCCTAAAATATCTCCCGATTCCATAGCAGGCATCATATTGTTATACAGATGCAAATCAGAGCCGCAGATTGCAGTTGCAGTTATTCTGATGATGGCATCTTGTTTATTTATGAGATGTGGTTCAGGAACAGTATCTACTTTTACGTCATGTTTTCCATGCCAGCATAGTGCTTTCATAGCTATCCTCCTTAACTATTTTTTAAAAATAATATTGAGGTCTTAATTAATAATTATAGTCAAATACAGGACGAAGTGTATGATAAAAGTCCATGTAATAGCTTAAGATAGTGAAATCAAATTTTAGGTAACATTTTCTAAAAAAAATTTATTTTATTATCAAAACTCTAAATAAACTCAATTTGAAAATATCTATTTTATTGTCTATTACTGAATTTACAATGTAAAAATTCAATCACAAAGGAGGCTGTCATGAATAAAGAAAAAGTAATGCAGGACAACAAATTCGCACAAGGTGGTCAAGAAGGTCAACCTGACCAAAAAGATGGTCAAATTAGTCAACAGGGTGGTCAAAGTGGCCAACAAGGTGGTCAAAGTGGCCAACAAGGTGGTCAAAGTGGCCAACAAGGTGGTAAAAGTGGCCAACAAGGTGGTCAACCTGACCAAACAGATGGTCAAATTAGTCAACAAGGTGGTGGTGGCAAAGAGGTGTAATTGGTTGATGCGGTTCTAACCAATAAGGGCACTTTCCTCAGTTTGTATAAACTAATTCTTTGATTTAGCTGTCAAAAGGAGAGCAAAGTGCCTAAATACAATTTTAGTCCAGAATGTACCTTGATGTTTCATAGTAAAAGTGAGTGGCTATCCAATCATTAATATTAGATCAAACAAAAATTTGTATCATTAGACTTTTTGAAAGATTAAGATAGAAGGGAGGATTCAGACCAACATCATCCCCCGACTGATTTTAAATATTAGTAAGCCGAAGCCTCTAAGAGCAAACCATATCTTGTCCACAACAAACTGGCGATTTAATTTTTCCACATCCATTGGGGCATTTTGCCACTTGAATTGGTTTATTCTCTTTTGAAGTTATAGTCTCAGTAACGAGTGATGAATCACATTTACCACATACCATCCCTTTTACAGTCATCCCACATATATTGCATTTACATTCCATTATTTTCTCCTTTTGAATTAAATATTCAGTATAGACAATAACTCTAGATGATCAATTTTGTCTTTTATGTACGAAAGCTCACCCCATTTTAGCTCGGTTATAGGCAATTACCAAAAATCATCAGTACTATTGAAATGAGGCTTGATGGACGTAGTTGATTTCATAAAATGCAGACAGGTCCAATACCTTAACCACATTGTAGAACAAAAAATATTTGGCAACCAAATCCGGAGATTTTCCTCCTATTATGCTGTTAATCTTTAGTTAAGTTCAATAGGTTATAATTACAC
>JACPOX010000247.1:0-2299 GCA_016191305.1 Legionella longbeachae
GCTTGATATGCTCGAGAATGACACTTTCAGTAATTTGCTTTGGCAGAGGCAATTGAATGAGAATACCATCAATTTCATCAGAGGAGTTTAATTCTTCAATAAGTTTAATTAATGCTTCCTGACTTGTATCCGCGGACAAATCATAAGAGTGGGAGCTAATACCCACCTCGGCGCAAGCTTTACGTTTATTGTTTACATAAACAGTTGAAGCTGGATCATTACCAATAAGGATTACAGCAAGACCAGGAGCACGATGTCCTAGTTGTATGTGCTCAAATACTCGCTGTTTTAATTCTTCACGACGAAGAGCAGCCACAGCTTTTCCATCAATTAAAGATGCTGACATAATGACCTAGATGAAATACAAGTAGCTAATTATGAAGTAGAGAAAGAGCTAATGCAATAGAGTTTGATGGGAAGTAATGATGGACTCTTTAAAGCAAATAAGAAGGTTTTTGACAATCAGTTATACCAATAAAAATTAAAAATATTAGATGAGAAAGCCCTAAATTAAAGCATAGAAAAATCCATTAGAAAAAGTTCTGAGGGATTAAATCCTTCAACAAAAGTAGATTCTGCTCGATTAATTATCCATTAAGATCCTATTTAAAGCAGTAGCTACGCAGAATGGCTGAATGACTTGAATAGATTACTAAATAATGTTAGTTTTTTTAATAAATTTCCCCTATTTAACCACAAAGAGCACGGAGCTCTGATTGAAAAAAACGGCTTTATTCTCAGCATTATTTACCTTTACTTTGTCAGTACCTCTTTATGCACTGGGCTTGGGAGCAATGAAGGTTGAATCTGCTTTGGATCAACCCTTTGTTGCTGAAATTGAATTACTTGATGCCCATAATATTGCTTTGGATAGGATTAAAGTTGGGGTGGCAGAGCCAAAAGATTATCAGAGTTTAGGAATTGATCGTTCTGAAATAGTAGGTTCTCTTTTTTTTAAAATTAAAAAAAGTAAGAATGGAAAATATGTTATAGACGTTCGCTCTTTGAATCGAATAACTGAACCTTATATGCAACTCGTGGTTGATTTAATGTGGGCTAAAGGTCAAATTTACAAAGTGTACACGGTATTGCTGGATCCTCCTGGTTATAAATTAGTAAATACAATAGCGCAAAGTGGTTTAACTTATCAGCGGAAACTCTCTGATTATCATCCAAAATCAGCAATTTTAACTAAAGGACACGATTTAGTTGATGGAGAAAAGTCTAAAAAGAATAGAATTTATGGTCCAACAACATCTAATGAAAACATTTGGCAAATAGCTCAACGATATAAAACTGTCGAAGCAATTTTACCACAAATAGTACTTGCAATTGTCGGGGAAAATCCTGATGCGTTTGTCGATGGTAACTTGAATGGATTAAAAGCAGAAATTAGTCTTAAAATTCCAATAAACCAAAACTTCCTGGACGTGCCAGCAGAATTAGCTACTGTGGAAGTAATGGCTCATGATAAAGCATGGAATGAAAAGTCTCAGATCAATCATGTTTTATCGCCACCTTATACAATAAGTCAAACATTTAATGCATATCCTGTAGTTGAATATTCTCAAATTCCTCCAGTGCCAAAATTTGCTGACACTATTATCCCTTCCTTTAACCAAAGCACTTTGTTACCTTCATTGAAGCAACAAAAACAGATGAGGACTGAGCAAGGTAGGACATTGAAGGCCGAAATATCAATTACAACTGCTGCGGTGGACTCATTGCGAGAATCAAATGCACTATTAATTGAACAATTAAACTTCTTACAAACACAAAATAAAAAATTGCAAAAACAATTGGAGGTACGAGATAAAGAGCTTCATGTAGTACGTAATCAACTGCACATCATGATGAAAGAACGCATCGCAACTGCTGGACAAACTAGTTCTTCGAATGACACTTCTTCTAATTTTTGGTTGTTGTTCATTTTATTATTTGCTGCTGTGGGTAGTGGAGGAATAGCATTTTATTATTTTAAACGGCGAGAACAAAAAGAAAATAGGGTACAAAAGCCTACCCAAACAAAATCTCAAAGCACCTCATCACAGCCCACTATGAGTCAAATAGAAGTACCAATCAATCAGGAACCATTAGTAGAAACAAAATCAGAATCGGTATTAAAACTTCCACCTGACTCTGAGAAAGAGGAGACTTCTTTTTCTAATGAATCTTCAAATGAACATGATGAGAAAATATCGAAAGTTATTCCAGACAAAGATTTAAAAAATCAGATGGATAAGAGCGATCAAGAACTTGATGATGAGTTACACGATGGGAATCTATTGGAGTTTGAGTC
>JACPOX010000247.1:2419-14286 GCA_016191305.1 Legionella longbeachae
GGCTTGCATCATTTAATTACAGATAAACCAATTCCAACAGAAAAGAAACCTGAGCAATTAGAAAAAGAACCTCAAAATGGATCGAAATCTATTTCTTCAATACCTTCTGATTTAGAGCAAACAAACAAGGATGTAGAGAAAAATTTTGTTAAATTAAAAAATACTAAGGCTTTAGATACATTATTAGCTCTTGCTAGAACTTATATAGATATGCATGATATTGAGTCAGCATTACATTCTTTAAATGAAGTGATAGAACATGGAAGCAAAGTACAAAAAAAAGAGGCAAAGCGTTTACTTGATGAGATAGAAAGGAAGTAGTGAAATCAATAAGTTGGGTTAACATCTTAATAAACTTGAAAATCAACTCTATTAAACTATAGACAAATCATATGCTGTATTATAAATTGACCCTTTTATCAGGAATAATTAATGCGAATTGCCTTGGTGCTTGAATATGATGGTAGCCAGTATCATGGCTGGCAAGCACAAACAGGCTTGCATACTGTGCAACAAGCTGTGGAACATGCTTTATCAAAAGTAGCAGACTCTCCTGTGTCTGTGGTTTGTGCTGGGAGAACAGATACCGGTGTCCATGCTACAAATCAAGTAATTCATTTTGACTCTGAGAAAGAGCGTAGTATCCGAGCTTGGATTCATGGGGTAAATTCTTTTTTACCTAAAGATATTTGTGTTAAATGGGGAAAAGAGTTAACAGAAGAATTTCATGCAAGATATTCTGCAACTGCCAGACGATATCGCTATGTCATTTATAATGGTGCAATTAGACCCGCTTTATTGCGCAGTAATGTTACTTGGCAATACAGGCAGTTAGAGCATCGTCTTATGCACCAAGCAGCTCAACTATTGTTGGGTGAGAATGATTTTACTTCCTTTCGTTCTGTTGAGTGTCAGTCCAATACTCCCATGCGTAATGTTCATAGATTACAAGTTAGTCGAATGGGTGATTTAGTGATACTTGATATTACGGCTAATGCTTTTTTACATCATATGGTACGTAACATTGCTGGTGTCTTAATTGCAGTAGGTTCAGGAAAACATCCTGTTTCTTGGGTGGATGAAGTTCTTAAGGCAAAAGACAGGAGATTGGGTGCTGAAACTGCACCTGCTTACGGATTGTACTTAGTGCAAGTGACTTACCCTCGAGAGCTCTCCATATTACAAAATAATCCAGGGCCATCATTTCTTTTGGAGAAATAGTTGAATCCAGTGAATGTCCGAGTCAAAATGTGTGGTATGACGCGTAGTGAAGATATCGCACATGCTATTCATTTGGGTGCGGATGCTATTGGTTTGATTTTTTATGCAAAGAGTGCTCGTTCTATCTCTATAGAGCAGGCTAAAGTTTTATTGAAAGATCATCCGCCATTTGTAGATGCAGTAGCAGTTTTGGTTAATCCAGAATACGATTTTGTAAAAAAACTTATAGAAGAATTGCCAATCCAGGTTTTACAATTTCATGGTGATGAGCCAGAGCAGTTTTGCCAGCAATTTAATATGCCTTTTATTAAAGCGATACATGCTGATTCTGCTGAGTATATTCAACAAGCAGAACAAGATTATATTTCTGCCCAGGCATTGTTATTAGATACCCCTTCTGAAACTGCCAGAGGAGGAACAGGGCTGTCATTTGACTGGAATATTATTCCAAAAATAAGGGCTAAACCTTATATATTGGCTGGTGGATTGGATGAGTTTAATATGCTTGAAGCAATTAAATTATGCCATCCTTATGCTGTAGATCTATGTAGTGGCATAGAGGCATCTCCTGGAATCAAAGATCATGGAAAAATGAGCCGATTTATGCAGAACTTATGGAAGTAATTTCAATAAACAAAGTAACTGTTTCACCACCCTCGCCATTCTGAGCGTAGCGAGATCTCTCGGAATGACGAGTGAGTAGTTGCTAGATAAATTGATTAAGAGGTTAATAAGGTAGATTGATGAATAAAAAAGAACTTCCCGATGAACGAGGACATTTTGGTCCTTATGGCGGTATCTTTGTAGCGGATACTTTAATGTATGCTTTAAAGCAATTAGAGGAAGCATATGCAAAGTATCGACAAGATCCAGAGTTTTTAGAAGAATTGCATGCGGAACTAAAGGATTTTGTGGGTCGACCTAATCCTCTTTATCATGCCAAGCATTTAAGTCAACGAATCGGTGGTGCGCAAATCTATTTGAAACGAGAAGATTTAAACCATACTGGTGCACACAAAGTTAATAATACGGTAGGGCAAGCTTTGCTTGCTAAACGTATGGGAAAAACTCGTGTGATTGCAGAAACAGGTGCTGGTCAGCATGGTGTAGCTTCCGCGACTGTAGCAGCTAAATTAGGTTTGGAATGTGTTGTTTATATGGGTTCTGAAGACATAAAACGCCAATCATCTAATGTTTATCGTATGAAATTATTGGGTGCAGAAGTTGTACCGGTCACCTCAGGATCACGAACCTTGAAGGATGCGTTAAATGAAGCCATGCGTGATTGGGTAAGTCATGTCGATGATACATTTTATATTATTGGAACAGTTGCTGGTCCTCATCCTTATCCGCAAATGGTCCGCGATTTTCAATCAATCATTGGTATTGAGGCCAGAGCACAGTTTTTAGAGAAAAAGAGTTGTTTGCCAGATGCTCTAGTGGCTTGTGTTGGAGGGGGGTCTAATGCAATAGGTTTGTTTCATGCTTTTCTTAATGACTCTTCAGTCGCTATGTATGGGATTGAGGCGGGTGGAAAAGGTTTGGAAAGCGGAGAACACGCGGCTTCGCTAATTGCCGGGAAACCTGGCGTTTTACATGGCAATCGAACTTATTTATTATGCGATGAATATGGTCAAATTAAAGACACTCATTCTGTCTCAGCCGGCCTTGATTATCCTGGAGTTGGGCCTGAGCATGCTTATTTGAAAGATACTGGGCGTGTAGTGTATGAAGCAATTAATGATGACGAGGCTCTGAATGCTTTTCGTACTTTAACGCGTGTTGAAGGAATCATACCTGCTCTTGAATCAAGTCATGCTGTTGCTTATGCAATGAAACTCGCTAAGACAATGTCAGCAAATCAAAATATTATTGTAAATTTATCAGGTCGTGGCGATAAAGACATGCACACTGTTGCACAAATTGATGGGATTACTGTATGAACCGAATTGATAAAACATTGGCACGTTTGAAAGCCAGTGATAAAAAAATGCTTAGCCCTTATATTACTGCCGGCGATCCTTCTCCTGAAATTACTATAAAGTTAATGCATGAACTAGTCAGAGCCGGAGCAGATATTTTAGAGTTAGGCATTCCATTTTCTGATCCTATGGCTGAAGGCCCAGTAATTCAACATGCTATGGAGCGTGCATTGGCTCAGGAAGTGCATTGTCATACCGTTTTGAATATGGTGAAAGAGTTTCGTTTGCAAGATCAAGAGACCCCAGTGATTGTCATGGGCTATCTAAATCCTATCGAGCATATGGGATATGAACTTTTTGCCCGACAAGCTGCGGAATCAGGGGTAGATGGAACTATATTGGTTGATTTGCCGCCAGAAGAGAGTCAAGAAATAATGACAATATGGCAAAAACATGGTTTATACAGTATCTTCCTTTGCTCGCCTACGACTTCAGATGAGCGGATGGTTTTAATAAATCAATTTGCCCAGGGCTATTTATATTATGTGTCTTTAAAAGGTGTTACTGGCTCAAATGTACTTGATATGTCATCCTTAAAATCACAATACCAATATCGTAAAGCGCAAACAACCCTTCCTCTAATGGTTGGTTTTGGTATAAAAACACCGGAGATGGCAGCAAAAGTTGCTCATTTTGCTGATGGTGTTATTGTAGGAGCTGCTCTGATTACGCAGATTCTGGAAGCATATAATACAAATAAGGATATGTTACAGGCCGGAGCAAATTTAATAAGCTCCATGCGCCATGCTATGGATAATTGAATTAATATCGAAATAAAAGAATTAAGGAAAAGAGACTTTAAAATCCTTAACTTAATGGCAGTGAGATGTAGAACAATATAATGACCTAGATGATAACGGAAAACTAATGACAGAATTAACTGAAAAACGAGCCCATTTTATAAGACAACTGATTACTGATGAATTAGGTAGTGGTAAACATAAATCAGTAGTGACACGCTTTCCTCCTGAACCAAATGGTTATTTGCATGTGGGACATGCCAAGTCTATTTGTTTGAATTTTGGTTTGGCTCAAGAGTTTGGCGGTATTTGTTTTTTACGTTTTGATGATACAAATCCAATTAAGGAAGAAGAAGAATATGTTAACGCCATTATTGACGATGTGCGTTGGTTGGGTTTTGAATGGCATACAATGACCCATTCCTCAGATTATTATCATGAACTCTATGATTATGCCCTGTTGTTAATTAAAAAGGATTTGGCTTATGTCGATAGTCTTAGCATGGAAGAAATTCGTGCATATCGAGGTTCTTTACAAGAGCCAGGGCGTGAAAGTCCTTATAGAAACAGACCTGTAGAAGAAAGTATGGATTTATTTACTCGCATGAAAGCGGGAGAGTTTCCTGATGGAACTCATGTGTTGCGTGCAAAAATTGACATGCAGTCAGGTAATGTGAACATGCGCGATCCTGTACTCTATCGTATTCGACATGCACATCATCAACGTACAGGAGATGAGTGGTGTATTTATCCCATGTATGATTATGCGCATCCCATTTCAGATGCTTTAGAAAAAATAACTCATTCTTTATGTACATTGGAATTTCAAGATCATCGGCCGCTTTACGATTGGTTTGTTGACAATTTACCCGTGCCAGCAAAACCTATACAAACTGAATTTGCCCGTTTGAATTTGTCACATACGGTTACTTCCAAACGTAAATTGCGTGAACTAGTTGACAGAAATGCTGTAAGCGGTTGGGATGATCCCCGTATGCCTACTTTACGCGGTATGCGTAAACGAGGGTATCCACCCGCAGCCATCCGTCAATTTTGTGAAATAATAGGAATCTCGCGTAGCGATTCTGTAATTGACATGTCCATATTAGAAGAATGTGTGCGTGCCGAATTAAATCGCACAGCAAAACGTGCTTTATGTGTAATGGATCCTGTAAAAGTAGTCATAGAAAATTATCCTGAAGGAATGGTGGAAATTTTGACACCCGCTTTCAATCAACAAGATCCAGATTCAGGCACACGTGATTTACCTTTTACTCGCGAATTATTCATTGATCGTTCGGACTTTATGGAAGAACCTCCTAAAAAATACTTCCGTTTATCACCTGGTGCTGAAGTACGTTTGCGTCATTCATATGTTATCAAATGTCATGATGTGGTGCATGATGCTCAAGGTAATATCATTGAGCTCCGGTGTACCTATGATGAAAATACTCTAGGCAAGAACCCTGAAGACAGAAAAGTTAAAGGAGTGATTCATTGGGTATCATGTGCGCATGCCTATCCTGTAGAAGTACTCGAATATGATCGTCTATTTAATGATTCTAATCCAGCACGTGAAGAAGACTTTTTTCAATTTTTAAACCATGATTCGTTACAAATAAAACAGGCCTATTGCGAACCGGCATTAGCAAATCAGCTTGCAGGCACCGTGTTCCAGTTTGAACGTTTGGGATATTATTGTGTTAACGAATTGAAAGAAGGGCGAGTTAGCGCTTTTCATCGTGTAGTTGACTTAAAAGATACTTGGGGAAAAGTAAGCTAAGGGGCTGATATGTTGCATTTATATAATTCTTTAACCAGAACAAAAGAGCCATTTGTTTCCATTATACCTGGGAAAATTGGTATCTATGTTTGTGGTATTACCGTTTATGACCGATGCCATATAGGCCATGCTCGTTCGATGGTATCTTTTGATGTCATTGTCCGTTATCTACGGTCCCAAGGATATGATGTTACATATATACGTAATATTACTGATATTGATGACAAAATTATTGCTCGCGCTCATGAAAGAGCAATACCAATTGATGAATTGACATCTCAGTATATAGAGGCAATGAATGAAGATACTCGAGCATTAAATATTGTTCCACCCGACGTAGAGCCACGAGCTACAGAACATATTGACAGTATTATTCATTTGATTCAACGCCTACTTGATAAGGGCAACGCTTATGTCAGTGACAATGGAGATGTTTGTTACCAAGTCGATTCCTTTGCAGATTACGGTAAATTATCAAATAAAGATCTGGAAGGTTTAGTAGCAATTTCCCCATCATGAAAATGAAATCGCCCAAAGTGAGGCCGCTACAGAAAAGCCTTTCGCCAATTATTGGCTGCATGTAGGCATGTTGCAGGTTAATAATGAAAAAATGTCAAAATCATTAGGTAATTTTTTTACCATAGCTGATGTGTTAGAAAAGCATCATCCTGAAGTGGTGCGCTATTTTCTGTTAAGCAGTCATTACCGCAGTCCGCTCAATTATTCAGAAGATAATTTAACCAATGCCAAAAAAGCACTTACTCGACTGTATCAAACTATAAAAGATATTCCGATTACCCTAGATGGTGAATTGGATAATCATTGGATTAATGAATTTAATCAGGCGATGAATGACGATTTTAATACACCTGTAGCTCTGGCTGTTTTATTTCAGTTAAGTCATGAAGTAAATAAGAATAACTCAGCTATTTTGGCGAACACATTGAAGTATTTGGCAGGTATCATGGGCTTATTGCAAGCAGTTCCTTCATCCTTTTTACAATCTGGTTTTGCTGAAGATGACAAAGCAGCAATAGAGCAATTAATCACTGAACGACTCCAGGCTCGTGCTGATCGTAATTGGTCTCGAGCGGACCAGATTAGAGCAGAGCTTCTGACTCAAGGAATAGAATTGGAAGATGGAGCGAGTGGTACTACCTGGCGTAAAGTAGAGTAGAGTAGTATTATTGTCTTCTATTTTACCTAAAAAATGGTAACGCGTCCAAAAACTGGATTTAATCCACCTCTGGATGAGCTAATACTCAAAATTGGCGAACAAAACTTAAAGATGAAATAAGTCGAATCGGAAAAATTATTAATATAGAGGATGTTAATAAGTTAATTAATGAACACTTTTTGGGGAAATCCAACAATACCTATAAACTTTGGCAGTTGTTATATTTCAGTAGTTGGATTAAAGAAAATGGATGATGAACACAGCAGTTTGTTCTGGTTTAATGGTTTTTGTATTCTTCCATCTTAAAATCGCATGTTTGATTTTAACTTAGAACCGTTCGTTTTAGATTGTTCAGTAATGTTTATATTCAACTCCATCGTCTTTTTTTTATTAAATAAAATAGTATGTTGGGGTTCTGAGAAATTTCTGGAAACATTGGAGTGGCTGTTTTTTCTCGTATTGTTATAGGTAGACACGTAAAGATTATCTGAATAAGAGTTGCAAACAGATTCTACTAAGCTTGATTTTTTTTGTTGAATAGCAGCACTAACGCTTAAATAAGATTTTATGTGCTTGAATAAAGTCATTAGTTCCATACCAGCAATGGCCAAGGAAGAACATATAATAGCGGGCAAAGCTGTTCTACCCACTGTTAAAGCTAACAAACTAAAGCAAACCGAACTCAACCCTATTATCGTTTTTAATCCAGGTATTGTTGGAATCATATTTATATAGTGATACAAAAAATGCTCATTTATTTTTTTGGCGGTTGCTAAATCACCATTCTCACAAGCAATTTGGAACCAGTCACTTGATTTTTCATTTATTATTGTTGTTTTATCTTTTGTTGGCATATGCATATTTTGCCAGTTCTGAGTATTTTGCCATTTGTGGAGAATTTCTTTTAATTGTTTGCAATCCTCTGTCGTTATATAAATATTACTTGCTAAAATAAAATGTTCGGCTTTGTTTTCTTCTTTAAAAGTCAAATGGCGAATCAGCTTATTGATAAGAATATCATTGTCGTATATGTGACAAATTTTATCTTTATTTGCATCCATAAAAATCCATTGATCTAGAAGTGGATCATAACCCAATGTAATACTATGGCCATTACAAGATAGCTCCAAAGCAATAGGAAAATCACACTTGTTTTCTTTTAAAGCTTGGCGAAGTGTTTGAAAATAATCATTTAAATCATTTCGAGTATAAACCCCACTAAAGTGATTCACATTTACAATGGGGTTTTCATCTAAATTCACAGGACTAACAATTGGAAAGCTTTCTACTGCTAATTGGGGTTGGGGAAATTTTTCAAATAATTCTGGATAGGAACGACTTTGTTGATGTATTTCAATACCCTCAAAAAAGTTGGGAATATCGAGCATTTTTACTTCTAAAGGGCTCAGTTTTTCAGTTTTTATACGGCTGTTCTTGCGTTTATTTTGTGCATTATTGATAAATTGTTTAAATCTTTCTTCACGAATAGTATGAATGACTTTTAAGCGTTTTTTAAAGACATTTAGTTCTACTAAGTTATTTTTTTCATCACGCTTTTTAAACAGTATGGCTTGAATAGCCATATGACTAAAACCAAAACATATGCCTTTTTTATTAGATTTATATCCTAATGCTTTAGCTCCATTAATAATTGAATCTTGAAAATACCTTTTTCCTGCTATAGAGTCTTTTCCAGGTAAAATTGCGGCTATGTCTTCATTGTCATCTCTTAAAGCGATTTCTTTTAAAGTGTAACCATTATAAGTTTGATTTACATCCGCGCCTTTCATAATTAACCAACGTACTACATCCGTACGATTGTTTTTTACGGCATAAAAAATTAAATTATAACCAAGCTCATCTTCGGCGTTAATTAATTTTAATAATTTTTTTTTCGTTTGTATCTTATTGTTTTTGATATATTTTTTAAACTTATTTTTAAAATTTTCGTTTTCTTCTAATATTTTATGTAAATCTAACACTTTATTTCTTCTATAAATGATTTTTATCCATACATTATATAGGATAAGTATCTATCAAATATTAAAAAATATCATCGGGTTGTCGCTACCGGAGAATAACCAATTTTTGTGACCCAAGGTCTGGAGTCGGTGGTGCAATTAATTTATTGATTCAGTAAAATATGCCCTTTTTCAAGAAGGAAAGAAGTGGCCGTTGTAGAAGTAAAGTGTCTTTTTTGTGGCGGATTAAAAGTAGTCAGAAATGAAAATCTAGTACAGGAGAACAACGTTATAGTTGTCGTGGAGAAGATTGCGGGAAGACATTTCAGCTAACTCATATCTACAAAGCATGCCATCCTGAAATTAAAGAACGTATGATGGATATGGCATTAAATGGTTCTGGTATACGAGATACAGCTCGAGTTTCAGAACAATTATCAATAATATTAAAAAATGCGAGCAATTTACTCAACGTTGGGTTTATCATTAAACAATAAGATTTTCATTTTTTCTTCTGTCAGGGGTTTACTGTAAAAAAACCCTTGTATTTCTTCACAGTGCTTTGCCTTGAGGAAATTAATCTGCTTTTGAGTCTCTACCCCTTCAGCGACGACATCAAACCCTAACACGCTGGCCATGGAGATAATGGCTTCGATGATTTGCTCATCGCGCCTATCGAAACTAATGCTATCAATGAATGATTTGTCTATTTTTAGTTTATTAATTTTAATTCGTCTTAAATAATTTAAACTCGAATAGCCTGCTCCAAAATCATCTAAAGCAATACTTATCCCTAATTTTTGTAATCTTTCTATCTCATTTTCAGTTTGCACCAAATTGATGAATGCATTCTCTGTTAATTCGATTTCTAAGTATTTAGGATCGAGCTTTGTTTCTTCTAAAATTTTTTCGACATACGCAACCAACTCAGGCTGACGTAGTTGTTTGGTCCCCATATTAACCGCAATAACTACTTTTGGGAGGCCGGCATCTTGCCATTTTTTATTTTGCATGCAGGCTTCTCTTAAAATCCATTCTCCCAATTTTAAAATAAAGCCCGTCTCTTCTGCTAACTCAATGAAATCAATGGGCAATAAAATACCTCGTTTTGGGTGTTTCCAGCGGATTAACACCTCAATCGCCTTTAAGCGTTTGTGCTCCATATCAAATTGAGGTTGATAGGTCAGAAAAAATTCTCTATTTTTTAATGCACTATGGAAGTCAAATTGCAGTAGAGAGTTTTCTTGAGGATTTTTTAGGGTGCAAAAACTTGCCCGATTGCCACCGATTTCCTTCGCATTGTACATCGCAGCGTCCGCTTTGTTTAATAGCTGTTCTGCTGTTTCACCATCTCGAGGGTATATAGCCACGCCCACGCTAGTCGTCACATACAACTCAGTATTTTGAATTACAAAAGGAGTATTGAATTTCTCTAAGACTTTTTCTACTAAATGAGTAATATCCGTAGTGCAAAAAGGGGAGGTTACAATAACAAACTCATCACCCCCAATCCGCGCTAAGGTATCCGTTTTACGAAGCTGGGATTGTAAACGCTCTGCCACACCAATAAGCAAGGCATCCCCAGCACTATGACCTAAGCTGTCATTGATTAATTTAAAGCGATTGAGATCGAAAAAAAGGACGCCAAACTGGGTGCTTTCACGCTTAGCTTGGTTTATGGCATATTGCAGACGATCTAACAAGAGAACACGGTTAGCAAGCTTGGTAAGCGGGTCATGGGTAGCCTGATATTGAATTTTTTCCTCCATGGCGGCCCTGGTTGTAATATCTCGGAAACTATAAATATGGCCGACATGCTCTTCACCTAATTTATAGGCTTGTTGGTTAACCTCAAAAACGCGATCGGAAAAAATTTTTAGGTTGGTAATTTTCTTTGTTTGACTTTCATCTTTTACTTTCTTCATGAATTTCAGGAATATGTCAGGCTCTTCTAACCGTTTAGCGATGAATTTTAAGATTTCCTCGGTTTGTTTCTTTTTCAAAATCTCGGGGGGAATATGCCAAAATTTACCTAAATTATTGTTGTAATCAATTAAATTATTCTCATGATCGATGACTAAAATAGCATCTGGGGAGGATTCCAATGTACCGCGGGTGACGGATAGCGAGGTTTCCAGGCTTTGGGTGCGCTCAGAAACTCGTTTTTCAAGTAACTGCATGTTTTCGCCCGCTTCTTTGGTTAATAACCATTTTTTAGTTAGAGCACAGGCCAATTGACGAATGGCAATGGCGTCAATAGGTTTCTTCAAAATCAATAAATTGTCTTTTTCGCCTAACTGTGCAATGGTTTCTTCCCAGGAATAGTCAGAATGAGCGGTGCAGATAACAATTTGAATGGTTGGATCAACTTCCCAAATGCGTTTAATGGTTTCAATTCCATCCCAACCCGGAGGCATTCGGACATCGACAAAGGCCAGTGCATAAGGATGATTAGTGGCGATACCGTGCTTAATCTCTTCAAAACCTTCTTTGCCTTGCAGCGCACTCGTAATATGAAAGCTAGCCATTACATTTGAGTCTTCTTGCTTGTCAAAGAGGGTGCTTTCTAATTCATTTAACGCAGTTTTTTCAGCCGAAATTTTAGGATTTAATATTTTGAGGAAGGATTCATGGATCTCGGGCATATCATCAATAATAAGAATTTTCAATGGTTCTAGTGTGCTCATGCTTTCCCTCAGCTCTTTTGTCATTTATTACTAATTAATATTACTAATTAAAAAGCAGCCGTCAATGTACAAAATATTTTAGGTCCTCCATACCACCCATAAAAGGCACGTTCTGTGGTATTAGTGTATTGTACATTCAAGTTATAATGCTCAAAGTCCTTACTTAACCCGATATTATAGGTATTATAGCTTATGCCAGCCTCATCTGGGAAACCATCGGGTAGTTTGTAGCGGCAATTTAGAAATGTCCCCTTTGGGCAAAATAGAAATGTCCCCTTTTGGTCTCGCTGATTCTAGTCTTTTAAGAAGACAACTA
>JACPOX010000248.1 GCA_016191305.1 Legionella longbeachae
AAAGAAAAAAAATAAAAAAGAAGTACAACCGACATTATATGTCATTGATTTTCAAGGTGATATAAAAGCATCGCAAGTAGAACAATTAAGAGACGAGGTCACTGCAATTCTATGTACCGCTAAACCTACAGATGAAGTGTTAGTTCGTTTAGATAGCCCAGGAGGAGTGGTCAACAGTTATGGATTGGCTGCTTCACAGCTACAGCGTATTCGTGACAAAAAAATCCCGTTAACAGTTAGCATTGATAAAATGGCTGCCAGTGGCGGCTATTTAATGGCATGTGTAGCCAATGACATTATTGCAGCTCCTTTTGCAATTATTGGCTCTATTGGTGTGGTAGCACAAATCCCTAATGTTCATCGTTGGTTAAAAAAACATGATATTGATGTGGAATTATTAACTGCCGGTGAATACAAAAGAACTTTAACTGTTTTTGGTGAAAATACAGAAAAAGGAAGGAAAAAAACTTTAGAAGATCTTGAAAAGATACATACGGTTTTTAGAAATTATCTTGTTAGCAACCGTGAGCAATTGGATATAGATAAAGTTTCTACAGGAGAACATTGGCTAGCAAAAGATGCCATTGAGTTGAAACTTGTTGACAAATTAAGTACAAGTGATGAGTACCTCTTAGAAAAGATATCTCATTACAAGGCATTTAAATTGGCGATTCCGCCCAAAACTACTCTGGCAAATAAATTACTCAAACCAGCCATGCGATTTATGCATCCCTGGGGTTAAGATAGCTTAAAACTATTGCAGAGTTTTACTCTTGACATCTACTATGCCCGTTATGTCGTGGGCATTGTTAGAGTCATAAGGTATAAAAATAATTCATGCTGCTTAACTGTTGAATTTGGGATAATGGTATATAATTAACTTATATTAACTAATGGAGTAAACGATGAGTGACACTAAATCGAAATTACCCGATCTTAAAGAATTATCCTCAATGGCTAATAAATTATTTAGTGATTTAAAAACAAGTGTTGGCCAGATCATCACAACTTATAAAGAAAAGAGAGAAGAAGAGAAACAAGATAATGAACAATCCGTTAAAGCTGCTAAAACTAAAAGTAAATCAACTAAAGAAGATACTGTTGCTCCAGAGGCTACTTCTACGGAAGATTTAACTACTGATAAGAACAAAAAACACCCGTCTTAATTTCTTTGATATCCAGGTCTACAAGCCAAAATTCGTAAACGTTCACGCAATAGCATCAACTTAAGATATATTGACTTTCCCGCACAGGCGCGGGACGTTTTTACCAAAATTCAGCTATTGAATGTTGACTATCAGACTCGTTCAGGACGACTTAGTCCATATTTTCGCATTTTTTCAACTAAAGTAGTTCGTCGCATATTAAGATAACTTGCAGCATGTGCAACGACCCAATCTGATTCATTTAACGCCTGACTAATAAGAGCTAATTCAGTTTTTACCAAATGCTCTTTTAAATCTATGCCTTCTGTAATTGATAGCTGATCCTGACTCATAACTTCTAATAAAGCCTCTCGCTCAGAACCTGCTGTATCTGCTGATTCGAAATATGTTACTTTACGATTACCTTGGACTTTTTTTGGCAAGTCTTCTTTACCCAAAATACCCTTGGGATACAAAATAGATAATCTTTCAACTAAATTAGCAA
>JACPOX010000249.1 GCA_016191305.1 Legionella longbeachae
AAATGATGAGCTTATTGATAAGCTACTAGAAATTCAACAAAATGCTGTAGCCGTATCACGTTTTGTGCCACAGGACTTTCTGAAAATACTTAATAGAAAAAATATTGCGGATATAAAATTAGGCGATTGTGTGGGAAAGGTTATGACAGTGCTTTTTTTGGACATCAAGTCATTTACCTCTATTGCAGAACAATTAGCTCCAGTTGAAATTTTTAATCTTTTCAATACATTGATGAGTTATTTAGATCCAGCTATTTTTAAAAATTCTGGTGTAATTGATAAATTTATAGGCGATGCCATTATGGCATTATTTAATAATGCGGATGATGCCTTATGCGCGGCAACAGAAATGTTAGAAGCCTTGAGGGTTTTTAATGTAACAAGAACCAATGATGGTCTTTCTCCTATAAATGTAGGAATTGGGATAAACACCGGTTCTTTAATAGTAGGTACAGTTGGTTTTGAAGAACGTATGGATTGTAGTGTGATAAGTGATGCAGTCAATATCGCTTCTCGACTTGAAACATTAACCCGAAGTTATGGTATTGAACTTTTAATCAGCGAAGAAACCTATGAGCAATTAAAATATAAAGAAAAATATGATATCCGTTATTTGGGTCTGACCGCGGTAAAAGGCAAAAGTGAGTCCATAAAAGTTTATGAAATCTTTAATCATAATCCACCTACAGAAATACAACTGAAACAAAATTCTGCTGCGATTTTTACCACGGCTTTAGAGCATTATGAATCACAAAGGTTTAGTGAGGCATTAACTCTTTTCGAACAAATTTTATCAGAGAATCCAAATGATTCATCGGCAAATTATTTTTTGCAGCTCTGTCAGCAAAAAATAAATTTATAACATACATCGTGGATTCTATGGGCTTAAGAGTTGATCGAAACTGCGGCATCAATGCCAGGAAAAATATTGTTCCCTAAGATCGATAGGAATGGAAATGGGGCATGATAATTAACAGGAACTCCAATACCCTCGTAGGATAACTTATACGGGGATAATATCAGTTCATTACTTAGAGTTATCCACCAGCCATTAGGTAGCTTTCTCGGGAATTGGTCTGAAAAAATTCCCATTGAACTTTCGCCAATAATTTTAGTTTGCGAAAGAGACTTCATACCTAAGGCGAATGTTTCTGCCGCACTCGCTGTAATTGGTCCAATAAGAAGAGTTATAGGTGTTGTGGTATTCCTTTGTTCAGATGGTGAAATCGAAATACTCTTTTCTGTAGACCAC
>JACPOX010000250.1 GCA_016191305.1 Legionella longbeachae
CTTTTATCACAAAAACTGCGTGATTTGAGTTTTGTGTGACTTCTTTCCGTTTAAAGAAAAAATCTCCTCCATAAGTAGCATTTGCTACTCCATTAATTGCTTTTTTAAGCAAGACATCCAGGTTTCCAAAGGGTGAAGGAATTGTAACATTGCTGTCATCTAAGCTCATGTTTATAGGAAATGGTGTTGATATGACTGGTCCATTATAATATGGGCCTGCCACACTCTCATTTCCATAGGGCGGGTAATTTACATTAGGAAACTTTGCTCCTGAAAGACTAAGTAGGCCTGCCGTAACTGTATTACTGAGTACCGCATTAGATAATGAGCCGGAAATAGATTTGGCACTCACGTATAAATATTCTTTCAATTGTGGAGGGGAAATTTCAATGCCTTCATGAGCTTGATAATAACGTTTATCTTTTCTATATTGTTGCCATTTATTAATATTAGCTCCAAAAATTCTTAATGTGGTGCCTGATGTAATACAAACTACACCTGCTATTCGAACGAACTCAGGACGTATATAGTCGGTCAGGCTGTAACTGTTTCCGTTATTGGTTTGATCTTTATAAATAAAAGGTAGGGATGTATTAAAAGAATAATTCATGTTCGTGATCGTGAGCCCAAGTGTAAAATTACCCACAGCACGAATTGAACCATAATATGAGGTATTTACATCTTGTTGAGCAATTATCTCAGCAACAGCAAATGCCACTCCTCCCAGCGTGCATACCAATGATCCACAATAAGTCATGGTGTCTGCAGTTATATGAATTACGGTATCTAAAGTCCAACTGGAAGCCGCCCAAAATGTATCTCTCCATCCCATAATGTACATCCTTTAACGCTTTAAATTAATGACTTGATATTTGTCAAAAAAAAGATAAGAGCAAATCAAAACATAACTAAAACAAAGGGTCAATAAAATAATGTGGTAACAAATAATTAAATAAATTCAATTAATCTTTTAATGGAGGTTTTTTATATAAAATTGCATCGCAGCCGCTTGGTCCGTGAACAGTAAAGGTATTCCTCGATTTAATTCTCTATATAAACTGTACTTAGAATTCACCTGCCCAACCCCGACAATTTTATTTGCTTCCTTAAGCCTATTAATTATCTTATTTGTTATCATAAAATAATGGCCTAAAACACCAGCATAATTTTCTTTAAAGCATATATTACAAAACTCTTGAACATTATTATGTGCTGCTACGAGCAATAAAGCATTCTTGGGAAAATGAGATAATGAACGAAAAATCTCATCGTTTAAAGTGAGTAAATGGTAATTTTGGCCAGCAGATAATTTTTGCAAAGCATTTACTAATGATCCCTCATCTTGAAAAGGTGTTTTCAATTCGATAAAGAGATGCATACTATTGCCATATGCATCAATTACCTCATTGAGAGAAGGTATTTGAGGTACTAGAGCCCTTAACTCACCAAAGGTTAAATTGGCAATTGTTTGAGGATATCCCCATAAGCGCTTTAAAGTAGCATCATGATTCACGACCAATACTTTATCTGCAGTGGCACGCACATCGAATTCTATTCCCCAACAACCCAACTTTTTAGCTAAATCAAAAGCGGAAAATGTGTTTTCAATGATGCCTTGATTATAATTATGGACCCCTCTATGTGCTATTAAGCGTGTAGACTGAATCATTTCAAACGAAGGTTCATTTCTGGGAATAATAGCAAAGTAACTTTGAAGAGTTTTGTCTAACATAGTAAGTAGCACGGTCTGTTTCCCTAAAGGTAGATTCTTTTATTTTAGGTGCGTAAAATTGAAAAGGCAAAATGGATGCTTTATTTTTCAAACTGTGTAAAAATAATCATATTAATGTAGCCATGCGAAATAAGTCCTACTTATACGCGATTCAAATACTGAGACCTGTGTATGCCTTTAATTACAACAAATATCGATCTAGCCATCTGCGATTTACAAAAAGGAAATCCTGTTGCGATACCAACCGAAACGGTTTATGGATTAGCGGCCCCAATTAATAATGAAACAGCAATAAAAACAGTGTTTATTCTGGCCAGGACCCTTAACTCTGGTTTTTCAATGCAAAAAAGATCAAGTGAATCCTTTAATAACTGGCGGCCAGAATACAGTCGCTATAAGATGTCCCGCTCACCCTGTAGCACAGGAACTATTGGCTAAACTAGGTATTCCTTTGGTTGCTCCTTCAGCTAATCCCTTTGGGAAAGTTAGTCCGACTACTGCCCAGCACGTTAGCGAATCTTTTCCTCATCAACAGTTAACAATATTGGATGGTGGTCGTTGTACTGTGGGTATCGAATCAACTATTATCGATGTCAGTCATCCAGAAAGCTATCAAATTTTACGTCATGGACTTATCGATGAAAAAGCTATAGCAGAAATGATAGTCACTCCATCTTTTCAATATGAAAATACCCCACGTGTTCCAGGAAAACTAGAGAGTCATTATCAACCACAAAAAACCCTATATTATTTTGCTGAATATGAACTCCTTAGCCATTTTTGTCAAACAAAAGCGAGTGAGGTTTATGTGATAGCGACTAAGCAACCGATGGGCGTTAGCGTAGATAATTTTCACAAGCTAGGCGAGCATCCCGAACAAGCAGCTTTTGATTTGTATTATCAATTAAGAAAAGCCGACGCTTCAGATGCCCAATTTATCGCAATTGAACTCCCGACTTTAACTGGGATGTGGCAAGGGGTACGCGAACGTATATTAAAAGCGGGAATACCTTATCAAGAAAACCAGAAGCCTCATTAAACTAAAAAAGGCATTGACAGCTCTAAAAAATATGGGTAATTTAGCGCAACAATGCCGAGGTGGTGGAATTGGTAGACACGCTAGCTTCAGGTGCTAGTGGGGGAAACTCCGTGGAGGTTCGAGTCCTCTTCTCGGTACCATTGAGTGGGTTTAAAATACTTTTTAAAATTCAAAAAAGTAGTAACATTTTGTTTTTTGAATGCGAAATAATTTTCTTTTAAACCATGCCCCCGGCTTATATACCGCAGAGTTTAAATGTCATTGAAGCTGTGAAGAGGCCCTATTTTGTCCCGTATCCTTACTTGGGCCTGAATAAGTAATGCTTTCGTACAAATGCAACTCATAATAAGTAAAATTAGCATGATTTGAAAAAAATCCAAATGCATATAACATAGCATTTACATTGTTTCGTCCCATATTGTATACAAGAATATTATCATTATTTTCAATATCGCCTTTATCACTGCATGCTTGTTTCAGTTCATAAAACGATTTGCATTGTTCCAAGTATGAAATATGTTTTTAGCATGTTCCATGCCTGGTTTATTAGCAATAATCTTCATTTTTTGAAATTCTATAGAATTCTCAAGAAAGATTTTTATTTCATTCTCTTCGTTCTCTTTTTTTGAAACTTCTTCTTTATAATACATAATTTCATCCTTGAAAAAAAAGTAAGGCATATGCCAAGCATTGCAGCATATTTAACTTTTATCAAAGATAAAACATTAAGTAAATAGGAGCTATACTCATTGAGTTATTGAAACTTGGAGGGATTATTAAATAGAGGGGCCTGGGGAGTTACATGAATCTTTTCAGCAAAGACTGAATTTAATAAGAGTAAGCGAATACAAATAACAATTATAAGGAACACTCGAATCATCTTCGGTCCTGAAGCATTCTGAAGGACTATCTTTCCAGGCTTAATTTCATATCCTTATGGGGAATATTAGCATCCATATATTCGTCACTACATACTTCAAAGCCAAGTTTTTCATAAAATGGAATGGCATGAGTTTGTGAACTTAATTTGACGATATGAACTCTCTCATTTACTTGAATATCCGCAATAATCTTTTTCATGATTTTTCGACCATAACCTTTGCCTTGGTATTGATCAAGAACGCCAACACGTTCGATTTTGGCATAATCCTCCATAAAGCGTACTCGTGCAACCCCTGCAGGTTGGTCGTTAATTAATAATAAATAATGGTCGCTGTCTTTATCTTTTCCATCTAGCTCTTCATTTAGAGGGACATTTTGTCCCTCTACAAAAACGCTCTTGCGAATATTAAAACATTTTTGTATCTCATATTGTAATGAGACTTTTTTTATTAACACGTTCATTAAATTGTTCTACTATTCTAGTTGAGTTGAATCACCTCATTCGGCACGAGTTTATTTGAATCCATATTCATTGACTTGTCTACCTTATACAACCCATTTTCACCCAATGCTTTACTGAATTTAAGGCTTTTGCTACTACTCTCTTTACCGTTGCCAAGAACCTCAAGTCTATCAATATGTTGTCCTTGTATTTGCAGTAGTTCTTGATAACGAGAATTAGCGTTTTCCAATTCTTTTTGTACTAAAGCCAGCTTATTTTCCGCATCAAAAATGCGGTCAGTAAGTTGATCAAATCGGGACTCTTTATCATTAATAAATAGCTCTAGCTTTTCTTTAAAAGCAATTCGCAGTTCTTCCTCTCCAATCGCAAGATTTGATAATTCTGAAATGGAAGCTTGCAAAGACTTAATGGTTAAGTGCGCATTTTCAACTTCATTTTTTAATGTATTCTTGATGTTGTCAATTTCCAATATTTTATTTTCCAGTTCAGATTGATTCAGCTTATATGCTTCTGTTATACGAGATAATTTTATTTGATTTTGTTGTAATAGATCAGTCTGTTGTAACACTCCCTCCTTAAGTGAATTAGCCGCTTTGTCTAATCCATCTTTGGTTTCACTTATCGTTTCAGTGATTTGGACGGTAGCTTTAACTTGAAGATCAAGAAAATCGATCTGTTCACTTAAACTGTTAATATTTTCTGAAAGTCGTTCATTTTCTTTTACAAACTTTTGAATTTCTTCTTCTAATTGTTCGCGGATTACATTCAGAGCACTTTCGATAATGCTGGAACTGCATTTATGATGGTCATCAAGAATCATTCCCCCAGCAGCATAGGTAACAGCCGTGACACCACAAATGGCCAGGAGGAAGCCTATATTGGCAACAATACCAAGTATTAGAGTAGGAACCGTAAGTGCAATGCCACCTAGAATTTTTTTCCAAAGAGGTAATGTACCCCAGAACTCTGCGGCACGTGAGAAAATGCTGGGATTTTTTTCCATACTTTTGACTGTTTCAGTCAGACTTTTTCTAATTTGCTCAAATATTTCTTTGGTTATAACAATTTTTTTAAGACCATCTTGTTCTTTATCATCGATAATTTTTAACTGAGTTTGAATTGTTTCTAATGTAATTTCCTTTTTTGGGTCTTCGTCAACTGTTGGTGGAATATCGTGGGCGATAATTGTTTGAAGTTCTTCTGAGTTGATAGACATATGATTTCCATTCCTGTTAAATAATCTTCCTGTGCCTACTATTTTTAACCAGAATTAGTCCAAAAGACAAGAAAAATATTTTTTATAGATTTATAGGGTCTGTAAATAGACCCTTCTACGATTTAAAAAATTTTATTAGCAGAGCTTTTCAGCCCAACATATAAGTATTATTTAGTTTGTGAGTTGCACTGAAGGATCAAAATCCTGCTCTTCTTTTGATTTATTATAACTGGAGAAGAAATCAATAATCGGAGTAGCAATAGAAGCTAGACTGCGAGTAACAAGTGCTACTATAGTTAAAGGCAACAAAACAGCAGTGATTATAGCAGAAGCAACAGTAACTAAGATGCCCAGCGCTGCAACAACCCCTGCACTCATAGCTAGGTTAAGCGCAGAATTAGCTGTGTTTTTTGCATTTTCATTGCATAAACCTACGCCTTTGGCCCCACCAGCAACAAGCAAGCTTCCAATTGCAATTATACCAGAAACTGCCGCTGTAATTGTTGCGATTCCAGCAACTAAGCCTAAAACTATAGGGGTAACCACTGGGGCTGCCAAGAACAAGCCGAATTCTCCAATACTTCTATAAGGAGTGAAAAAGCCCGGTAATTTTTTATAAACATGGTTTGCACTTGATTGTAATTTATTCCAAGCTTGTGCTTTTTCTTGTTCATCCTTAGAGAATAAATCAC
>JACPOX010000251.1 GCA_016191305.1 Legionella longbeachae
TAGATAATTCAGAGAATATAATATCCATGCAATATTCATCAGAAATAAGATGAGGGATACAAATTTGTAGTTCAGACTCATCTTCTTGTAAGTAAAATAACTTGATGATGAGTAAAGGAGCATTTTTAGGCCATGGATAATAAGAAAATAATTGTGCTAGCGATTTTTGTAGAGTTTTCTCTCTTTGTTGAATAGACGATGTTTGCAGATCATGAATAATGAGTTTAGCTGGAGATTTTTTTTGTACTTTTTGTGCTGGTTGAAACTTTAATATTTGATAAGTTAGAGCCTCATGTTTTTTTAAAATAGCTTGAAAAGCAAACTCCAAAGCTGCTTTATTTAACCGACCTTGAAAACGTTTTCTTGCAACAATATTTAATTTTTGAGCTTTAGGTTCAAAAATATTCGACATCCACAGTAAAAACTGAAAATCACTAAGAGGTATCTTGGTTATTTTATGATGAATAAATTTCCGAAAAGCGCGTCTTCGCTTACTTTTTTTAGTTTGTTTAATAATTGGAACTAATTGAGCAATATTAGTGGCTTTATAAAAATCATTTAAGCTAATAGTTCGTTCTAATTCATGATTTATTTTTGAAACAATGCGCGCAGCAGATAAGGAATGTCCACCTAAATCAAAAAAATCATCGTGAATTCCAATTAATTGTACCCCCAATTCCTCTGACCAAATTTCTGCAAGTTTTTTTTCTAGAGCGGTCTTTGGTTCAAGATAATTATGACTCGTCGTTAATAAAGGGATAGGCAAAGCTGCTTTGTGTAATTTGCCATTAGCAGTAAGAGGAAAAGAATCAATCTTTACAAAAACAGTTGGAATCATATAGTCAGGTAAATGCTTTTGTAAATACTGACGTAATTGGTTTATATTCAGTAGGGTATCTTTGTCTTTAAGGATGTAATAGACGACCAATCGTTGTTCGGAAAAGGAGTCTTTTTGGGCAAGGACGGCAGCTTCCTTAATCGCTGTATGTGAAAGTAATTGCTTCTCTATTTCTCCTGGTTCAATACGAAATCCACGTATTTTAACTTGTTCATCAATTCTTCCTAAGTATTCTATTATGCCATTCGAGTGTTTTTTACATAAGTCCCCGGTTTTATATAAACGAGTTCCATTGTTAATTATAAATTGTTGTTGGGTTAATTCTGGTTGATTTAAGTATCCACGAGCAAGACAAACTCCACCAATAAATAATTCACCAATTTCATTATCAGAAGAGGGGAGATTATTGTTGCCAAGCACAATACAACTCATATTGGTCCCTGCAATACCAATAGGTATGCTGGCGTCCAAACGCTCAATATTTTGAGCGTTCACTGTGTATGATGAAACAGCTACAGTTGCTTCAGTAGGACCATACTCGTTAAATAAAATATGTTCGGGATAGAATGAAAGCCATGATTTGCATTCAGAAGCAGATAGATTTTCTCCACCTAAAATAATGGATGAAAGCTGTGTTAAGGCGACAAAGTTATTTTTTGTTTCTTGTAATAGCACTTTAAAATAACTTGGAGTGAGTTTTATAATATTGATATGGGAATTAACCAGGTGGTTCAAATAATTTCTAATGTTCTTTTTTATGACTTCATCACAAATAACCACAGTTAACCCAAGCATTAGGGGCACAATGCTTGTTGATAAATGCTCAATGAGCACCCCTTTCGGAGTGCCTGTTGAGCCGGATGTATAAATTATATACGCCAAATGCTCTGGAGTATTTATTGGATCAGGATTATCAGTTATTTGTTGATCAATGTTCTTATCTTTATCCAAAAAGATTAGTGTGTTTTGATGATCTGAAAATTTATGTTTAAGTTGTGACTTTGTAATTAAAATAGGAGCTTGACTATCATTTAATAAAAATGACAATCGATCCTCAGGTTGTAAAGGGTCTAAGGGCAAGTAGGCACCACCTGCTTTTAGAATAGCGAGGATTGCAATAAGAAACTCAACTGAACGTTCGAAACATAATGCAACGGGCATATCTGGTGTCAATCCTAACTCTCTTAGATAATGCGCTAGTTGGTTGGCTTTTCTATTGAGTTCTATATAGGTTAAAGATTGAACGTCATTTAAAACGGCAAGCTGATTGGGGAAGTGATTCACTTGCTCTTCAAATACGCCATGTATTGTGTTTATCTTATCCATCGTTCATCCTGAATTCGGCAGTAGAGTCACAGCAAGACTTGTAAATTCAGTATAATGGACACTTCAGTTAGATTCAACTCTGTTGGAGATAAGTCACTCACTACCTACTCAAAAAAACGGATGAGTCCATATAAATAGGCAATGAGATGTTAACACGTAGAAAATCGTGGATTAAAAAATTTGAGGGTTAAATGGCTTTTCTTGATAATTTTCTTTTACCATTTCAGCATTATCCAAATAATATGAAAATATAATCCCTTATTCTCCAATTGTGCGCTTCTAGATTGCGTTCATGTTTGTGATCGTATAATTCAAATCACTTATGTTTCTTGATAGTCTAAATACTGGTATCTTAGTCATTTTAGTGAGAAGTACAACATAGGCAACACTAATAAATCGCGTTATAATTTCGGAAGAATTTTATCCAACCATTTTGGTAAATACCAAACCCAGTTTTTAAAGATCGCCATGGTTGCAGGGACTAAAAAGCTTCGTATTAAAAATGCATCGACAAAAATAGCAACAGCAATCCCAAGGCCAAATGCTTTGACCATTAATACATCGGCAATCAGAAAAGAGCAACAAATAACTATGACTATAAGAGCTGCACTGGTAATAATACGACTGCTTTTTTCAATTCCAAATATGATACTTTGATTATTGTTTTTAGTTGTTTTATGAGCTTCTTTAATTCGTGATAATAAAAATACCTCGTAATCCATTGAGAATCCAAAGAGTGCACAAAATATTATTACTAATAAACTGATGTCCAAAGTTTCTTGGGGTTGGAAATTCAGTAGTGTAGACATATATCCTTCTTGGAATATAAAAACCAAGGCGCCATAGGAAGCAATGAGGCTTAATAAGGTCATTACAATTGCTTTCAGAGGTAGAAAAATTGAGCGTAATAAAAGAAGTAAAATCAAATAGGAAAATACAATGACCCATAAAATAGCATAGGGAAGCACACCATAAATACTGTGTAACACGTCTATATTACTTACATTTGTTCCCGTGATTTGTACTTTTAATCCAGAACCTGCTTTTACATCACGTAATTGATCAATCAGTTTTTTAGTTTCTGGTGAATCATTAGGATATTTACTAACAACATTAAGAATGGTTAAGTGTTTCGTCGTTGTTGTCGCTAATAATTGTTTGACTCGTGTATCCAGTAATTTTTTATCCATATGATACAGAGTATAGTACTGCCCTTTTTTTAAGTCCGAGTTGCTACTAATGATACCATTGACTTGTTTAATTAAAGGGTTTTCCTTTAACTTATGTACTAAGTTATATAACTTTGAAAGATTACGACGAGATAAAATATTAGAGGAGGGGGATTCGATCACCAGTATAATTGGACTTAATTCTTCAATGTCGAATTTCTTGGCATATGTATCATAAAATGCCCTGCTTTCTGATTTTTCAGGAAAAATTCGGTAATCAGATATACCAAATTTTACAGATAAAAATGGATATCCAAGGACTAATAAAATCATTAGTATAGGAAAGAAAAAAACACATGGATGATGAACTACTCGTTCTGCTAACCAACGCCACCAACTGTAATGATTTTGATTCCGGAAAATATGTACTGATAGAAAATTAATTTTTGTTTTCAGAACAGCAAGTACTGCAGGTAAAAAAATAGTAGAAATTAACACGGCAAAAAATACTGCAGCCAAGCCTCCCACTGCAACTGAGAAGAGAATATTAACTGGAAATAAAAATAAGGCACTAAGACTTACAAAAACAGCTAATCCACTAAAGAAAATAGCCTTACCCGCAGTTTCTTGCGTGGTTGCTATTGCTTCTTCAATGCTTAATCCATTTTTTAATTCATCTCGAAAACGATTAATAAAAAATAATGAGTAGTCTAAACACAGGCAAAGTCCTAGTAGTAAGGCAATATTAATGGTAAAAATTGAAAGTGTGCATAGATGGCCTAAAAAATAAAGGGTAGTTAAAATAATTAATGCACAACCCCCTCCTAATATAATAGGAAGTGTTGCAGCAACTACCGAGCCAAACACAAGAATTAAAGTAATAATGGCTATTGGAGCCGCAATAAAGTCAGCTCGATAAAGGTCTGTTTGTGTCTGTTGATTCACGCTTTCTATGAAAAGGGGCTCTCCGCCAAATTGTATACTCATATTAGAAGGCTTTTTGACTGACTCTTTAAATTGTTGTAATAAATGGTCACTGATTTGTTTGTTTGTTTTAATGATTACTACAACATAGGCTGTATGTTTATCTTTGGAAATTTGGTGTTCGTCATCAGGGTAAATAATTGTATGTTTTAGAGGGAACTCTTTTAAATCGGAAAGCGATTTCTTTATTTTTTTGATAAATTTTGGATTAGTCGCTAAAAGTTTGGGGCTATGGTACATGATAAGGAATTGATTTTTATTATTATAACCTAATTTTTTATCCATATAGTTTTCGGCGCGCGCGCTTTGGGAGCTTGTATCAATAAAACCGGTTGTTTTAAAGGGATCGATAATATGAGGCAGATAAGGAATGCAAAATAATATGGCGAGTATCCATATCCCTATGATGGGCCAACGCAGTTTATTGATTATACTTCCTAATCTGTACGATATTGTTTTTTTTTGCATTTTGTGGTCGGAGCTCCAAATCCCCGGCATTTATTTAAATAATGACTCTTTAATAATATTAGTATAAATTATGCGGGATGTGTAAACTATTGAGGCAAAAAATATTGGAACATCAGTATCAGGATTTAATTTCTATCTTTTATTATTGTTTTGGGGTTGATTATAATACAAGGCTAGTAAAGGGCGATAACGAACCCATATACCTACCAGCAGATGATCAACGTTCACAAAATGAGCTTTATTTTGCTCATGGTTTTTTTAGTAGTGCCTTACATGAATGTGCTCATTGGTTAATCGCTGGAGAAGAGCGAAGAAAACTGATTGATTTTGGTTATTGGTATATGCCTGATGGCCGCAATGCAGAGCAACAGAAACTTTTTCAGCGTGTTGAAGTGAAACCGCAGGCTTTGGAGTGGATTCTCTCTAAAGCCTCAGGATACAAATTTCATGTAAGTATTGATAATTTGAATGGTGCGGAATTGGATACAGCTTTATTCAAACAGTCTGTTTTTGATCAGATTATTCATTATTGCAAGCAAGGCTTGCCCAAACGAGCTCAAAAATTTCGCGATGCCTTATCTGTTTTTTACGGACAATCGATTATTTTGCGCGTCGAGGATTTTTCTTTAGAAGAGCTGTGACAATACGTTGAACAACCTGGTTTTATAAGGAATGATTTCCATTGATTTATCTCAGAGCATCTTGTCAAAAAGCCATGATGCTCTATCAAAATAATTTTGTAAGCGTTTACGCAATGGCGTCAACTACCTTAAATTGACGTCATTGAGCGTTCACGGGATATGTAAATTTCATTTTTGCGAGTCTTGGCGAAGTAGTCCAGTACGATGCTTCGTGACCACACTTTTTTGCTGGTAATTTAAAAAATTACATACGTCGTGAAAGTCTACTAATTTTATTTGGGTGTTCTTTGCAAAATGTTAGTTACTGTACTGCTATTCAAAACCATTAATGCTGTTTTTACACTAAAAAAACCACCCAATGCGCCTACACCCATTGTAAAGCCCATATTCATATCTTTAGGTTTCAACCCTTGTTTTTGGGCTTCTCTTGATTTCTCTTTGTCCTTACCGCCAGGCTCCATTCCAAAAGTTTTAATATTATAAGACATATTATTCATACCCACGTTAGCGCCAACGCAAGCCCCAATAAAAGTACCATACGTTAATAATGTACGGGCTTCTTCTTTGACTTTCAATAAACCTTCTTTTATCACTTTGCTTTTCATTCTACATCCCTTGATCAATAAATCGGCAATTCTACACAGGAATAAAAAAAGAGCAAATAGAATTTGGCTTTAAAACTACATGAATATGATTTCATTAAAAAGGAGGAATTCTGGCAAGAATTTAGACGTGGTATGTAGTTTGTATATATGTTGGGTCAAAACTCAACCTATTTTAAAAGTCTTGTATTATCAATGGTATAAAACTACACCTATACTCCAATCCACGTTTTTTGCAGCAGGAACGTAGTTCACAGGCTGATTTGCTGAAATTCCATAGCCCTCAACCATTAACGCATAATAAAAAGCGGGGAGGAGGCAAAAGGTCTCGATGGATTCATCATCAGGAAATTCAGCGCCGAGATCCTTCCATTGCTGATGACAAATCAAACTGTTTGCTTGTTGCAGCAAATCCTGATTACTTATTTGATTGTCCTGAAACTGGAATGGTTTGCTGTCTACCAGATAAGCTATGCCACCAATGGCATACCATGAACTAATATGATTGGCAGCAATAATGGGTTGTATTTCTTGTTTTACTTTATGTACTTGATTAATGAGAACCGATACTTCTTCTTTGCATAGGGAAGCATCTCCATGAGCTAAATTGCCATCAGGAAGAACGTAGCCATCTGGAAAACAGGAGTTATTATCCAGTAATTGGTGAGTCATTTCGTTTTGCCCAATTCCTAGGAAACTGTGAACGAATAAACTGATATGTCTTCCGTAAAGATCTAACTCAACTTGTGAGTTACTATCGGGATTAGTGTTTTTTTCTATTGGAAATACAATTTGTACAGAAGCTCCGCCTATATCCATGACACCTATAGGTTCTTTAGAAGAGGATTTAAATGTATCTAAATGATAGTTCACAGCAAGCCAGTCATACAAAGCTTCATCATTTCCCGAGATTGTTTTTGCTTCAGCAAGTTGCCAATCAGATTGTTGATTAAACCAGTTTTGTACTGCCTGATAGTAAATTTTCTGCTTGTTTTGTGGAAGCAGGCGCATTCCTGCAGTTGCATAAAAATAAACAGGCATAGGTTGTTGGGGTGCTTCAGAAAAAAGCGTGGTCAAGTAGGTATCTATGGTACTTTGATTTACTTGAATTGTTGCTAATCCTGGTGTTATTTTTTTTGACCAAATTTCTTTGATATGAGTTGCTGTATTGGTTTCATCGAGATCATAGGCAAAAACATGTAGTCTTGAGCCAGTACTTCCAGCATCAATTACTGCAATACACTGATTTTCAGAACAGGAAGTAGGTGCGGCATGGACATCGGTTAATGCGATAAAAAGATAGGAAATCAGGGTCAAAAACCGAATCATAGTAATATCTCAAATAAAGAGCAGCTAATGATACATTATGCTTTCTTTGTTTTCAATGTGATCTCATCTAAGGATTTAATGATACACTTACATTTCATCTCTAAAGTTTGAGTTTCGGGCGGTATTAATTTTATGATGAGTCAAGACTATCGTGGTTATATTTATGCCATTTTCTCGGGTTTTCTTT
>JACPOX010000252.1 GCA_016191305.1 Legionella longbeachae
CCTTACTATTGTATTTATTGGAAAAATAATTAGAAATTAACTGCCCAGATTTAATACCGTGAGATACAAAAGTGTAAAATAACAATTTTTTTTCTTTTACATCAAATACCCATAAGCGCTTCTCATTTGAAGGTAAAGAATAATCAATAATACTTAAAATATTATTATGATCTATATTATATTCACTAACACACTTAAGTGTAGTGAGCACTTTGTTAATAACTAAGGGGTTTAAATTTGGAGCTTCATGCTTTAGCATCAAGCTAATATCATTTAGCGTTTGATCATTAATTTGCAAAGGACCTGAATAGGATGCTTTGTCGTCGATCAAATGCATATTATTATTTGCTAGTGCCTGGGTATTAGAAAAGCCTAATGGCAGTTGTGGGAAATAGATGTTAGTTACTGCTAAAACCAATAGCAGAAGTGTATTCATAATTTATCCTTTTTATTTTTTCTTCACATCCTATGTTTTTAATATAGCTCAAAATTAGAATAACAACTGACTGCATTGGACAGACAAAATATTTCTAAATTGTTCCGACATTTTATTCATAAAAAGAAAACAAGATGAGAAAGGGTCACAAAATGGTAAACGTTCACGGGTTATGTAATTTTCGTCTTTGCGAGCTTGGCGAAGCAATCCAGAGCGATGTTTCGTTAGAATACTGTACTGGATTGCTTCACTACGTTCGCAACGACGACATATTTTTTATCTAATTAATAATAATTATTAATTTTTTTTAAGTGCATGAGGAAAGGAGCCGATTTTAGCCAATTTCTTCGCCATAAGTTCATCAAACAGAGCTCGTTTTTCCTCAGATAACTCGGCCCTGCGCAATGCCGACATTTCTTCCAAGGTCCCTTGCACACAATCTGGTGTCAATCTATCAATAATTAAAGTACCATTGATATGATCAATTTCGTGCTGCAAAACCCTGGCGTAAAATCCCTCTTCTATGCTGTGATGTTGCTTTCCTTGTTCATCAAACCAAGTCAAACGAATCCGTTCATATCGAGATACCTTCCCTGCTTTGGATACAACAGAATAACATGCTTCAAAATCTGCTTTTTTATGTTCTGGATCAACCGGTTCATAAGATGGATTGAGCATAATATGTAAAGGATATGCTAAATCTGCATCCTCTCTAAGAAGCCTCGCCTCCTCGGGTATGTAAATAGCGATGATTTGTTTTGCTTGATTGACTTGGGGTGCTGCCAATCCAACACCCTCCAATTGCTTTAACTTGACTTTCATCGCTTCAATCAGATTTTTATCCTCTTGCTTCAGTGGAAAAATAACTGGCTGAGCTTTAGATTTCAAGACTTGACTGTATTCATCTTGTTCAATATTTTTGATACTGATATCCATAGGATACGCTTCTCCAATAAAAAATAACCCACTGACTACAAAAAACCACGCTAATTTCATTTAATTCTCAGATACTTCCTTTATTACAAAGGAATGCTTGCAGTAGAAGGAGTAATTTCTCGATTATTTTCAGGGTTTGTTTTATAACAAATACTAGTTACTGCGTTGGTTAAATGTAACAATGCATCAAACATATTAACCTTTACAGATGTTCCAGAACATCCTGATGTAACTCCAGCATATATGGCACCCAAACTAGAAAAGTTTAGCGCAGCATTTCCAATGCTTGTTAATGCATTATCATTGGTTGAAAAAGTAACAAAATTTAGCGCATGCAGTGCTATTTCAAAACCATTTTCCCAAGCTGTTTCTGGATTAGAAAACATCTTATAAGCTGACACCATTAGGGCAAGACCATTTGCAGCTTGCATTGTCGCGCGCCATTTATTTTCTGTATTAAAAAATCTCATCTTGAATTTTCCCTATTGCAATTAAAGTTGCATCGACTTTAAATAGGATACCCAATAAAATCAAGTGGCTCATTTTTAAAATATGAGAAAGTTTTGTTAGAAAATAACCAGTACTATTTTGAGCATGTAAATTGTGCATCATAAATAATACTTTTTGAAGGTTTTTCCAAATCGAACCAAGGGCCAGATTCAGGAAGAGAACACTTATGATCCAAATGAAGCAATTTGCCTTTAATTGGTTTTAAATTATTATTTGTTAATTCAATAAATTCATTATCATTGAAATAAAGTTTATTTTTAGTTTCTACTTTAAAAATAGGATAAGTATAGTAAGCATATATAGCGACAGAAGCAAAACATTGGTGCAACTTAAGATAGTTTAAAGCATTTTTTTCATCATCAAAAATAGCAAACTTTTCTGTCTTTATAAAAGCAGAAGTTAAGTCCCTTACTCTAATATTATAAGTTTTCTCTTGACAAAAAATGCTAAAAAAAGAATTTTTTGTTTGTACTGCACCATTCCAATCCATATCGGAATCTTGTAATTTTACTGCGTAATATATCGGCATTATTTTTAACTCTAAATATTATTCTAAATTCGTTACAATATAGAAATTAGTGTATTACATGCGGTTTTTTGCATCCCTCTAAAAACTTTTATCCCCAACCCTCACTGCCATTAAATGAAGGAAAAGTAGCTTTAAATGTAGGTTAGAGCCCTGCCCAACAGGAACTCCAGCCTAACATATAACCCTTTGTTGGGCCAGGGGCACAGTCTACAAAATGGCAATATCCCTTGCCCAAGGACAACAATTAAATACCAATCATAATCAGATTGCTTTCTTTTTCCTCTTCAATAATTTTTTTATCGTCTTTTCTAGTAAAAAGCTGGGATAAATTGTTTATTAATAAACGAATATTATGTTTATTAGGCTTAATCCAATTCTGTTTTTCTTGGATTACTTCGATTTCTTCTGTATTAAATTGCCGTCTCATGTATTTTTTGATTTTTTCATCTAGATTGGGATTATTCTGAATTTTATTCATTTCTTGATCAATGGATTGTTGATATACAATTGCTAATCCATCTACTTGTTTTTTCAAAGCAGAAGCTTCATCTATCATTCTTGCTGTATCCGTCTTAAAAAAAGACCAGAATTGGGCTAGAAAATTGGAAATTCTCACGAAAAAACCATCATTTATTCTCATAAATTCATTCAAAGAATTACCTTTTTTCTTCAAATCATGGAGGCAATTCAAATTCTGATATACTTTGATAAGTAATTTATTACAACTTTCAACAGCATCTTTAATTATCTCATTAGCTTTTTTTAACAAAACGATTTGTTCAAAACTTTCATTAGTCAAAAATTGTTTTAAGGCTTTATTTTTATGGAAAAAGCGATTATTAATCGCATTAATTTGCTGCTCTCTTTTCTTTAATTTTTTTTGTAACTCATCTAAACAAGCCTTTGCCAGTTCTTTTAGTTCCATTTTGCAATCGCTATCTAAGGTGCTTGGAAGCTGGATTGCAATGATATTTTGTAGTGCTTGTGGAATGGTGGTTCGATAAACTGTCTTTAGTGAGGATGTCACCCAGCTAATTCCATTCAACAGTCCCGGAGATAATTTTATTGACTCCATATCATTTTTTAATTGCGTTGTCTTTTCAATGAATTTTACTTTTCGTGGTTCTTCGGTATTTTCCAAAATAAATTGATACGTATCTGCGTACTTCATTATAAAATCTTGAAAATCTTGGCTTTCGAGATTTTCATATAAAGTTATAATGTTCTTAATTTTTTCTTCAATTTCTGCCTTTTTACTCTTTAATTCAAGCAAACTGGAAATACCTGAAGAAACTTTAATTATATCCTTTTCAAGCTCTACCATGCTGACAAGAAGGCTTCGCGGTATATTCTCATGGCCTGGATGTTCTACCTTGCTCAGCGGAAGCTTTTCATATTTTAAAAAATTGCCATCAAGTATTTTAAGATAACGTTTATTTAAGAAACCTTTTAAAGGTTCTGGTTCTTCCTTGTTTTCTTCTAAAATTAACTGTTTTAACCCTTCGTCTTTTTCTTCTATTTTAGTCAAAAAATACTCTATTTTGTCTTTGAGTTTATCTAAATCAACAAAAATTCCAGCAATTTTTTTTGACGCCCAATTCATACTTTCAATCGAAAGCTTAATGATTTGTAACAACATGTACAAAGAAAACATGAAGGATTTATAATGCTTTTTATCTGTAAAAGGATTAGTATCTAATATAAATAATTGCTCGATATTTTCAATTAAAGCTAAAATATTTTTTTTAGCATCCTTTTTCCAATTTTCGTAGAAGCTAGATAAAATTATACTAGAATCAGAAAGTAATGCTTTTTCTGTCTCAGCGGAATCAGATAATTGCTCAAGCGCTTCATCAATAAAAAGTTTTGCATAAATTATTGTTGCCCAGGAGCGATTGTTATTTTGATTAAATTCTTTAAATTTCATCTCCGCATTAGATTTTATTTCATTCAGGTTATCTACTGATTCCACAAATTCACTAATAAAAAGTGCGGTATTTAATAAAGACTGTTCCGCGGCAGCTTGATCACCGCGCCATTTTTGAAAACGATTTTTTTGACTCAGCATATTCCCTCAATGGATTCATTGACTGATTCAATTAGTGTACTCCACAAAAAATTTAAATTAAATCAATGCAGTCGAGTCTCTAAACAGATTCGACTGCTGAATTTAGGATTAAGACAAGGTCAAAAATGCTTATATTCGCTATTAACCTTTGAATCATTCAGATTATTAACCACTTCACTCATCAGATTCAAAGCATGCTCATTTTGGGTAATCAAATTATCTCGAATTATTGTGTTTATATATTTATTAAAAATACTGCGGTTTTTAGTTTTGAGAACATGTGATATATGCATCCAAGTAGAAATACGTTGTTGATCAATAATAGTGGCGTGTTTATACCGTTGAGAAAAAGATTGGAACATCAAATTGTCTTTGATAAAGCAAAACGCTTTTTCCTTATCATTGGGTTTCATATCATATAAACCTTGAATAAAATTCATAGACAATTCTTTATTCTTGAATAATCGATTTTGCTCTGGATTTTGTGTTAACCATAAATTTAACTGCTTGTACATCTCTTTTATAATTTTCAAAAATGCTTGATTATTCCAATCACAAAGAATGATAATTTTTAAAAATAATCGATAATTCTCATTCACGAGTAATTCGTCTAACACATTTCTTTTTTGTGATTCATACAAATTACTGATACTAAATCCCTTATCAATAAAATATTCTATGTACTCAATAGCAAAATGATATTGCAATTCGTTTGAATTAAATAATTTTTGGAGTCCTGTTCTCTGCTCATGATCTTTAATGTTCATATCAAGACCATTTTCAATCAATAAACGCATTTTTTCAAAGTTGGGTTTAGACTCGCTGCAAAGGTAATGCCATACGGTTTTTCCGTTGCTATCTTGTTGATTTAGATTGACTTTAAGTTGAATCAACGCCTGGATTAAATCGAGTTGCTGAGTTTGATTTTTTTTATCCAAACCAATATCAATTAGTCGATGCAGACAAGTTCTCTTATTACAGTCTAAAAGATTCACATCTGCTTTTTTTTCCCTAACCAAATAGTGCAACATATCGGTTGATACTTTTTTATTGTAAAAAATTAGATGAAGACTTGTTTGTCCCATTTTATTTTGAGCGTTGGGATCCGCTTTCATCTCACCAACCAGATAGTGCAAAATATCGATAGACAATTTTTTGTTTGTACAAACTATATGAAGACTTGTGCTCCCATCATGATCCCTCGCATTGGGATCCAGCCCATTTGTTTCAATTAAGTATTGCAACCGAGGAATTTTTGGATCTAGTTTGCATACATCATGTAATAATGAGCCCTTCCATTCCTGGTCACAAAAAGTATTGATCTCAATATTTAGATTAATGAGATAATCCAAGACCTCATCTCGAACACCGGATTTTAACGCAAAATCCAAACAAGTCTTATTTTGTTTATCTTTGATATATGGATCAATCTTTTGAATTTCAATTAAGTAGCGTAGGACTTCCAGAGATGTATTTCTATTTTCGCAGGCCGAATGTAATAATGTTCTCTGATCTGACAAAGATCCCTGAGGGCAGTTATTATTGAATAAAAATTGAATGATTTCGAACTTAAGACCTCTTTTTAAAGCCACGTGCAAGCAGCCACCTTCTTCGTCTATTGTCCCTGAAATATCCATCTTTAGTTCTTTAAGCAAATAATGTAATAAGGATAAATCTAGTTTTCTTTTCGGAAGGTGAGCCAAAAGAATCAAAAGACAATTCCCATTATTACCGACTATGGCATGCGGATCATAGCCGTGTTGCATAAACAGTTTAAATCCCTGTAAATTAAATGCATCTACAGTACAATAAAGGTGAAGGTAAGTTGCTGATTTTTCTTCATCAATATGAATTTGTTTTTGATACTTTAAAAGCAAGGCTACGACCTCTAAATCAAGCTTTATTTCTTTTTCTGTGATTTTTTTCTGTTGCTGTAACAAACAAGACAAAGCCGTTTTACCCCACTTATCTCGAATATTGGGATCACCTCCGTACTGACAAAACAATTGCACTAAACGGAGTGTTATCTTGCCCTCTTCGACAGCATGATGCAGACAAGTTCCATGATTATTATGTCCAAAATCGATGGTAAGATTAGGATGCGCGCCATTTTGCAATAAGGTTTCTATTAGAAGATAATCCTGCTCAGTCAGCTCCTGGGCTGTAATAAAACTTCGTCGAGCTGAGAAAAGACGATGTAATAGTGTCCCATCATAATATTTCTTATTTGGATTGGCATTTTTTTCTATCAACAGTCTAATCAGATCTGGTTGTGGATTGCGTTCACAAACTTTATACAGGAGATCATCGCCAAAGAAATCTCCATCTGTGACACATGCACCTTGCGAAATCAGGTTTTTTATGTCCTCAAGCTTATAATGGGGATCGATGCAGGCTTCATAGAGTAACTTATTTAGGGTTAAATTTTTCCTATCATTTTCAAAAAACATTCGCATTTTATATTACCTTATTGTTTGCGCTTTACTGCTTTAGCCATTTTCGATTAATAGCTGATATGCATAGAAATTTATTATGTTTAAAAACAACTCATGAAGTATAATAGTTGAGATGAAGATTTTAGCAGCTTTGTGAACATTTGCATCTTGATTTTCACATCCCTCAATTGGAAAAAAATCATTATGCAAAACTCTTTAAATCAGCTATTCTTTATTCGAGAAATCCAAGGAGCACATTATGCCTTCTAAAAAAGGAATATATATCTTTACTTTAATTGGCTTTCTTTTAGGATTTGCATTGGATGCTTTAATCCGCAATCAAAATACGCATGCATTTTATTACGTGCTGATCATTCTTTTTAGCTTTCTCTATGCATTAGCTTATAACGAAAAAAATCTGTTGCGTTTAATGGTAAGTAGCTTCATAGTCGCCCTATTCCTATCTATAGGTTTAATTCCAGCACAATTAAATTACTCACCCATTTCAGCCGAGCATTGGTTTGCCTTCTTGAACGCATTCCCCATTTTTGTCTATGTAGGTCACTCATTCCATTACGCTTATCATCACGATGATACATGGCGGATTAGTTACAACAGTTTATTTGCTGCTGTGTGGAATACTATACCTCTAATCTTTGTCGCCTGTTTGTTTTCAGTTCTGGCGAATTTGTTGATTCTTTTGGGTGCTTTTATTTTCAAAACCGTAGGAAATGAATTCTTATGGAATTTATACTTTGTTAATTCTCATTTTCGTCTCATCTCTAATGTTGTTTTGTTTTTTATAGGATTAGGAATAGGACAACAGAATATTAAAATTATCTACAATTTACGTTATTTGTTGTTGCGAATGATGTATTATTTATTCCCTTTTTTGGCATTGATCAGTACTTTGTATTTCATTCTTTATATCATCCATTCTCTGACTAGCAGCCAAGAATTTATTAATCCTTTAACTATTTTAATTCCTTTAGTTTTTTTAGGGATTATATTTTTCAATGCTTATTTTCAAGATGGTAGTATTGATACCGGAAGTCCCGTCTGGCTTAAGTGGTTGTTACGAATTTATCGTATGATTTTGTTCTTTTTGGTTTTAATGATGACTTATAAAATTTTTCAGGTTTCTTTCTGGGATATTAATGTTGTTCTTTGTCTTTCTGTTTTAATTTTATATAGCATAACTTATGCAATCACTGCTTGGTTTTCAGAAAGTATGGAGCATACATGGATTCGAAAAGGTAACATTAGTACCTCATTATTTTTTATTATCTTACTCTTTCTATTAAATCTTCCTTACATACCCATAGCATTTAATGTAGGTTAAATATTAGGCACAGCTTCGCTGCCATTAAGTTAAGAATTTTGTAGGTTGGCCCCCGGGCCCAACCTACATTTTACAACCAAACCTTACTCCTGATTAGGAATAGGTCTGATATTTCCTAAGCGAGTATTTTCCTCAACCACTTGATTCACAAAAGTGTTTCCGTAGCCTATCCAGGCTCCATTTTTAATTGTTGTTCCTGGTCCAATAACCGTAGACATACCAATAAACGCATTATCTTCAATAACTACTGGCGCTAAAAAGAGAAGATTTCCCACATCAGAATGGCAACTTATTGACACTTGGCTTGCTAGAGTGACATTTTTTCCAATAGAAATTAATGGACAATCCACCAAATCAATATCAAAAGAATTCATAATATGGAAAGAAACTTTTGCTCCTAATGCACGCCAATAAAAAAACTTAACCGTATTAAACGATTGCAATATAGGCGTTAGGCCGAGAACTTTAGCAGAACGAGCCAATGCAAAATGACAAAACCAAGCAAACACCATCTTATTGAATTCACGTTTATACCGTCCAGGCTTTAATTTTGGCAAACACATTCTTATTATGGCAAGAATAAGAATGAAGGATGTAAATAATACAAATGGAGCTAAGGGAAAAACGAGCAAAGTATGAACATAGCCATGGTAAATAAATAAACCAGTGA
>JACPOX010000167.1:0-1551 GCA_016191305.1 Legionella longbeachae
ATTGAAGATGGTAATGAACGGAATATAGAAGTCACATGTGTTTTATTAGATGATTTGATGAGCAAACTAAAGAATATAAAAGATATGTGCATCTTAGTGAATGAACAATTTATAAAACTTGATAATGACAAGCACAACGTTATGGGATTTTATTAAGCGATTTAAAGTTTTAAAATTGTAATATTTTGTTTTGTTTCACATCTTTTTAAAAAATAATAACAAATTAATAAAACAATTACTCCAGCGATAAGATCAGTGCAATAATGCCATCCTAAAAGAACACATGATGCAATGAGCAAGATATTAATTATCATGAGCAATGCACATGGAATAGCCCATTCCCTTAGCAAATAGACGCACATAATTGCCCAAATTGTATGAAATGAAGGGAGGGCAATTAGGCCTCCTTGATTTGTTGTTGGAATAATGTACTGATGAATTTGTCTGAATTTAAGGCCAGTGTCTATTTGCTCGGCTAAAAAAAAAGGACTATTAATGATACTCGCAGGGGCGGTAGTAGGGAAAAAATAGTAAAATGTAAAGCCTATTAATAAAGTGGAAAATAATAAAAAGTAATACTCTCTGAGCAAATGAAAACGACATGTGGCTATAACTAATAAAGGCAAAATACTCATTTGATACGGCAAGCTATTGTATATTATGGAAAGTAAGTATTTTAATTGGGGATGGTTGTGCGTCCAGGTTAATATAGCTTCCATATTAATATGCAGATGTGATTCCAAAGATACAATGGATTTATCAATTGTCGGAAATGGGGTTAATTGCACAGCATTAGTGGCTAGAGCAATAAGACACATTACCGCAAAAAAATAAATGAGTTCTTTTCCTATTTCTCTGAGTTTACTGCCTTTTTTAAAGAGTAGAATTATTCCCCAATTAAAAAGAATCAATATTAAAAGTAGAAGTGGAATTCCTTCGGGGAAGTAGTTATTACCGGGGTACTTATAAATAAAATGATTTATTAAAATACTAATCGAAGACAGTACCAGAATACACCCGGAGAAAAAGATAATTGAACATGATAATACTTGATTCATTGAAGGTATTATTCAATAGTGTCTAAGAGTTTTTTTTGTTTAATTGCATGAAAAATCTCTTCTCTATGCACATTAATTGATCTAGGAGCATCGACACCAAATTTAATATTTCCATGTTCTTGCGTTTTAAAAGCTAAAATTTTAACAGTTACATCACCAATGTGAATCATTAATGCTTCTTCAAATTGAAGAGAAATTATATCCATCTAAAAACCCCAATAACTTTTTAACTAAGTTTTTTATATATAGTTACGGTATTAACAATACACGGTAACCTAAATAGTCGATATTTGTCACTATAAATTACCGTAAAATATAAAAAAAAAAAAGACAGGAACTTTATTAATGTTAATTAAAGAAATTGTTGTTTTTTAATTGCATTATGATTGTAAGAACCGATTAAAAGGGTTACAATTAGCGGCTTTTTTTAAACCTTGCCTTACTGTTATTTATTGAACAGAAGGCTTTTATCCATAAGGAGAAACCATGAGAC
>JACPOX010000167.1:1571-2977 GCA_016191305.1 Legionella longbeachae
CATGAGACATTATGAAATTATGTTTCTTGTGCACCCCGATCAAAGTGAGCAAGTACCAGCAATGGTTGAGCGCTACGAAGGGATCATAAGTAAGCACAATGGGGTGATACATCGCAAAGAAGACTTAGGTCGTCGTCAATTAGCGTATCCAATAAGTGATGTACATAAAGCTCATTATATTCTTTTGAATATAGAGTGCAATCTTGCAGCGCTGGAAGAAATTAAAAATGCATTTAAGTTCAATGATGCTATTATCAGAAATTTAATTACTCTTCAAAAACAAGCTATTACTACTGAATCAGTTTTGATGAAGAAAGAAAAAGAAACCAGATCTGCTTAAGAGGAAAATATTTATGTCAGCTTATTTTCGTAGAAAAAAAATGTGCCGTTTCAGTGCTGAAGGCGGTAACGAAATTGATTACAAAGACATCAATTTGCTAAAAAATTATATTTCTGAAACGGGAAAAATAGTACCTAGCCGTATTACTGGAACCCAAACTCGTTTTCAAAGACAATTAGCAAGAGCAATTATGCACGCCAGATTTCTTGGTTTGTTGCCATATTGCGATAGCCATAGATAAAAATGATGCACGTAGGCAATTATATAACAAAACAATGCAAAGCAATACTTGAGAGTAAGCAGCAAGCAATTATTTATGCTGTTGTTTTTTCAATTTTACCTTTTGCATCTTGGTTATCAGTGGCTTTAGTTACTTTGGTGACCTTGAGAAAGGGTGCAAAACCCGGTTTTGATGTGTTATTGCCTGCATTGGTTATTCATTCCGTTCCTCTGATGATGTTGGTACCATTATCCAGCGCATTGATCAATACACTCATAGCATACCTTCCTTGTTATTTCGCTGCGTTGATTTTGCGAAAAACAGAAAGTTGGCAGGTGGTATTTGGAGTATTTTTAATACAAGCATTTTTTGGATGCCTAATTGTTCAACTTATAGTCCCTGGTTTTATTGTAGATCAGTTCGGTCAAATAAAGGCAGTATTGACACAGTACCATGAATTGGTTGAAACAAGTCTTAATGGCATAAATTCATTAATTTTGGCTCAATTATTTTTCGGAATTCAAATATTAAGTGTTTTTGTTTCAGCATTAATTTCCTTACTATTTGCTCGTTCAATGCAAGCCAAGTTATTTTTACCTGATGGACTTAGAAATGAATTAACGGCATTTAGAAGTGGCAAGGTTTCATTTTTAATTCTTGTTGGACTTTGTTTGGCTTTTTATTATGAAATTCCTTTGGCTATTAATATTTTTCCCATGATGCTAAGTTATTTTTTAATCTCTGGCTTTGGTCTGGTTTATTTTATTTTTTCTAGCAAACGCAAAGTTAAAGTATTCATTTTATTGATGCTATTAATATTATTGAAACCAACTTTAATATTATTTT
>JACPOX010000168.1:0-1422 GCA_016191305.1 Legionella longbeachae
TACTACTGCTCAGCATCCAGTTTTGTGATAATGTTATTCTAATTTAGAAATATTATATTGACATTATCAAAATACTTGAGACAATGGATTTATATACATTCTGGAGGCATGTTATTCCTTTTATTTGGATACGATACTGCTCTATAATTAATGGTAAGTCCTGTAACTCTAAGCGCACAAGAGGTGCACAGATGGGTACTATCGCAGTTATTATAAATAATAAAGCTCGAAATCACTTGGAAGCTAATGCTTATTTACAAGGTTTGCATGATGCAAAAATTGCATATGATCTTTATAATACAACCCCTGAAGATTTATCAGATACAATAAAAAAATGTATTAAAAAGCATAAGACCATTTTAGTCGGTGGAGGAGATGGTACAATACGAACAGCAGCACATCATTGTGTTCATACTCCAATAATCTTGGGAGTCCTTCCTTTGGGGACCTTAAATCACTTTGCCAAAGAAATGGGATTGCCAATTAGTGTAAATGAATTGGTTGCCAGCCTAAAGAAACATCAAACGTGCAAAATTGACTTGGCAAAGGTAAACAATCTAATCTTTATTAATAATTCATCGATTGGTTTTTATCCAAAATTTGCGGAGAAAAGAGACCAATACAGCAAGTATTACAACAAATGGTTAAGCTATATTCCAGGTTTTATCGAAAGCCTCAAAAAGCACAAATCATTTAATATCACGATAAAAAGTAAAAATCTGGATCTCTCATTCCATACTTCTTTTTTGATGATAAGTAATAATGTCTATTCTTATGAATTTCCGCTTGCAATTAAAAGAGATAGCTTCCAAAAAGCATTATTGGGTATTTATTATTTTAAAGAAGGGAAAATTCGTATACTTAAACTAATAAAACGCCTATTCAGCAGCAAAAATCTTTTTGAAATAAATCAATCAGAATTTCCTGTTGAAATTCATTTTCGCCATGAGAAAGAGATTAACATCTCTTTAGATGGTGAGACAACTAAAGTTAAAACCCCTTTGTACTATGAATCACTGCCCGCCTCTTTAACTCTTTTAACGAATCTATTATGCGAATAGTTCATATATCTGATTTGCATTTTGGCATGCATGATCCTGCCATCATCGAGGCTTTTATTGAGGATCTTTCTTTGTTAAAACCTGAAATTATCATAATTTCAGGAGATCTGACTCAAAGAGCAAAGACTGAACAATTTCAGCAATTATCTGATTTCTTGCAACGTTTAACAGTCCCTCAGCTTATAGTTCCAGGCAATCATGACATTCCTCTTTATAACCCTATTATGCGTTTTTATCAGCCCTTTAAACATTTTAAAACGTATATTTCTTCGAAGGTTGAAGCGAGCTATGAGAATGACGAAGTTAAAATTTTAGGGCTTAACAGTGCAACGCCATATAAGGTAAAAGATGGAGTATTAAG
>JACPOX010000168.1:1550-4161 GCA_016191305.1 Legionella longbeachae
GAGTATTAAGTCATAAGGCCTTAACCCGAATTAACAATCATTTTTCTTCTAACTCTAGCCAATTAAATATCCTCTTTTTTCATCATAACCTTAAATATTTTTCCGGAATGCATCATCCCTTAAATAATGCCACGGAGTTTTTGGATTATTTAACAGAAAGTCCTATTCATATAGTCTGTACCGGGCATCTGCATTATTCCAATATAAAATTGATTGATAAAAAACAAGGTTCTCAATGTGCTTTACTCCATGCGGGATCATTATGTTGTCAACGAACAAGAGATAAGCATAATAGTTTTTATTTTATCGACACTGAGCAGTTACGATGTTCTATTAATAGGCGCATCTTTGTAAAGAATGCCTTTTCATCCGCAGAACTGTATTCATTAGATTTTGCGGCGACGCCAAGTTAAGGTCTTTTCTTCCTAAGCTCGATAATAATGACATTATCAAAAAACTTGATCACTAATTCTTATTGCTTACCTAATTCATTTTTGGCATAGATGTGTGCCATTCTTCTTGTAACTTCGCAAGTTGGGCGATATGATTTTCATCTAATAGATTACCACAGTGTTCGTTAAATATTTGGCGAATTTCTAATTCTGACTTTGTTGTTAGCCATTGTATGAGTTGTAAAATTTCTTTATTAATAAAATGACTGATTTTTTCATTGCGAGGCTTACTATTAAATAGCTTAACGTGTCTTATGTTATTTTCGATAAGTGTTTCATTTTTATACTGGCCAGTACGTTGAGAATGATGAATGGGCATGGATTTTAAATTTTCAAATTCTTTAATTTGGGAATTAAAATAACTCATAGATTGGGCTAGTGATAAAAAAGATGCAGGAGGATGATATTTGTTAATACCAGATTGATCTTTATACTCTTGATTAATTTTTTCAAAACTATTCGGTACCATACGGGACAAATAATTGTAAAATCGTTGAGTAAATGAAGTACATCCGATCGGTGAAAACTGAAGCTGTTTATTAAGGGATACTAGCTCACATTGTATGTCACTATCAGCAAAAATCTTTTCAATCTGCTCAGAAATTTCTCGCATAAAGGTATTGTCTTGATTGCTGTCCCCTAACGAATCGGTAAGAATAAAAAACAATTTATCATTTTGTTTTTGCATGCTTACACCTGTACGATGACCAGACCATCTACCCAATCGTTTTTCATGCGTTTGTTTGGGAATACCACCTTCAGCGATTACCATGAAATATAATTCAAAATTGTAAGGCATAGCAGACAATTGATAAATTTTATTAAACATGTCATCTGTATTTCCAAAAATATAGGCTGGATAGGGATAACTTTGAGCGTATTTATGTTGATGATAATTAGCAAGCAACGCTAAACCACCAGTAGTTGGTGTTAATACTTTGCCATTTTGTAATGAAATCTCCCCAGCTCCTTCGGCGCTTACTGGGAAAATAAAATTTTTGAGGCTAAGTTGTTCCGGGAGTGAACCACCACGAATATATTCTAAGCGATACTTAAATTCTTCAAAAGGATTGAAAGGGTCACTTTGATCTAATTGTGTTATAAAAAAATGATTATCGATCTTATCAGTGATTTGTTGTCGGTTTTGTGACATAAAGTTATGAATATCCTTTCTATTAATCTGTCCTTGAAGTGTCATTTGGCATTCTTTTTTTAAAGAAATTTCATCAAAAATAGTTGTACTATCAGTATCATTAAATAGATAATCTAATCGATTTGGAATTCTTGGAAGAAAATACAATTTTATATATGAAAGCAGTTTATCTTTTAAATCAGAAGATCCATTTTTCAGTAACATTTTTTCATGTTCAACATAAAGTTCAAACGTTAATGACAAATGCGGATTTCTTAATTTATATCCCGCTGTTATTTTGTCGGCGATCCATTGTAGATTAACTGTTGTATTTATTTCTTCCTGTTTATTTTTCATGCCCACTCCTAAAGCTATATGTGCAATTAATACCGGCTTCGTGTATTTTCATGATAATAATGTACATTCTAGGGAAAAAACACCGTATATTTTACGGTCTTTAGAAAATAAAAAGCGTAGGCTGGGCTTGCTTGAGGATATAAAGCTGAACCTCAGATCGCGGGTCAGAGCTTGAATTTTGATCGTTGAATACAAAATTCAAGCCCTACCCCTGCAGGATCAATGAATTTGTTTGACTCGACTTTAGCGAATTTCCGCACTTCCCGAATCCCCGCGGCGAAGTCCGCGGGGTCCATTCACTGAACTATATCATGGTATAAATCTTTCCAATCTGGATTGTTTTTTTGAACAAGATCTATTTTCCACTGCCGTTTCCATTCTTCCATCTTTTTTCCCTGGCAGCAGCCAAGGTTATGTCATTAAAAATTTCATAATACACAAGGATCGTGGCATTGTATTTTTTGGTAAATCCAGGAACAAATTTATTTTTATGCTCCCAGATCCGTTTAATCAAATCTGAGGTTAACCCGATATACAATGTGCCATTTTTTTGACTTGCAAGGATATACACATAGCTATCTTTCATTTGGACTCGCCTCAATTCCATTATAAGAGTTGTCAATGCTGTAAAACTCATTATCCTTTTGTTCGCGAACACATACAGGGAGTA
>JACPOX010000169.1 GCA_016191305.1 Legionella longbeachae
GAAATTCCTGCTAATCCCAGAATGCCTTTTAATATGCTTGAATTGATTCAGGCTATAGTAGATAACTCAGATGTTTGGCAATATAAAAGTGGTTACGGACAAGCCATGATTTGTGCTTTTGTCCATATTCACGGGTATGCTGTAGGGATTGTTGCCAATCAAAGTATACGTTTTAGTGGTGCAATTGATTCCGATGCCGCGCAAAAAGCAGCTAAATTTATTCGCATATGTGATGCTTATTGCATTCCAGTACTTACCTTAATTGATGTTCCGGGATTTATGCCTGGAAAGCGTGAAGAACAAAAAGGATTATTACAACATGGGGCTCGTTTATGTGTTGCTATGCAGACTCGAGTGCCTAAAATGAGTGTAATTGTCCGTAAATGTTATGGAGCAGCGGCTTTTTTAATGATGCAAACTGCATCGCAACAAGGTGATTTGGTTTTAGCACTGGAGGGCGCCAGTTTAGGGGTGATGGGTAAGGAAACCACCAAAAAAGTTCAAAATACTGATGGACAAGCCTCCGAAGAAGTCAATGCTCATGTCTCAAGCGCTCTGGATTCTTCTTTGACGGATGCTTATGTATCTGGGCTCATTGATGAAATCATAAATTTAAAGAATATACGAGGACGTTTGGCACAACATTTAGAATATTTATATCATAAAATGAGTAATTTGCCAGATGCAAAACATTCTATTGTGTAGAGGTAAATAGTAAATGGTGTCAACTTACAGGTGAACAACTATATCAAAAGTAGCCTGGAGTGCTGTGCACATAATCCGGGAACCCTGCGAAAACGATACATTATAGTTTAATGTGCCACGCTATGCATGGATTTCCTGGATTACGCGCACAGCACTTCATCAGGTTACTTTGCTAAGGAACATAATGCCTTCTTACAACGACTTATTGCAATTAATCAACTCTTTTGAGGTCTATTTAGGAGACCCAAAATCACATGAAACAACAATCAATTTTCAACAAAGCCTCGAGTATGATGAACAGGAATTACTTGCCTGGCCGCATGTCAGAAAAATTCAGCAATGGGGTTTTATGGAGTATCTAATTCCTCATCATCTTGGTGGCAAATTTGATTCAGTAGATGTTGCTTATTGCTTGGCTAAATCAATATGTAGACGAGATATGACTACAGGAATTGCTTTAGGCATATCTTTTCTTGCGGCCTTACCTATTTGGGTTGCAGGAAATATCAAGCAACAAAAAAAGCTTGCCCAAAAGCTGCGTCAGGGTGATATTGCAGCTTGTGCATTGACCGAAGAGGAACATGGATCAGATTTAATGGCAAATGAAGTAACCGCCAGTAAATGCAAAGAAGGTTGGGAACTATCTGGAAGAAAATGGTGTGTTAATTTTGCTACATTCGGACAGGTCGCAACAATTCTTTGCCGTACGCATGATAAAGGTGGCCCATTGGGTTTTTCAGTATTTTTTTTGGATAAATCTACAGTAAAAAGTGGTTTGAATCCTTCACCCAAATTACCTACGCTTGGGGTTAGAGGCTTGGACATCAGTGGTTTTTCTCTGCAACAGGTTTTTTTGCCTGAAGAAGCCTTAGTCGGTGAAGAAAAGCATGGTTTGGAAATCATCTATAAATCATTGCAGGTTTCACGGACTTTATGTGCTTCATTTACAGTGGGTGGTGCCGATACGGCTTTACGCCTAGTGCTTTCATTTAGTTTACAAAGAAAATTATATGGCAAAACTGTTTATGATATTCCGGCAGTGAAGCAACGATTGGGTGAACAATTTGCTCAATTACTTATAGCTGATTGCACTTCTTTGGCTGTAGCACGTGCCTGTTCAGTAATCCCTGAAAAACTATCTTTTTGGTCTGCAATTATTAAGTTTCTTATCCCCAAAATGACTGAGGAAATTGTTGAAGAATGTGGAATCGTGATGGGCGCGCGTGCTTATTTACGCACGACAGAATGGGCTATGTTTCAGAAAATTAGGCGTGATATTCAGGTAGTTGGCTTATTTGATGGGAGCAGCCAAGTTAATTTGTCTTTAATTGCAGGTAGTTTATTGCCACAAGCAGGAATGAGAGGGAGTTGTTCATCGAATCAGTTAGCACAATTGGAACATATTTTTGATCTCAACAATATATGTCCAAAATTTTCTATGGAACGCTTAGGGCTTTTCACCCATGCAGAAGATGATATTTTGGCAGGTTTGACTGTGCTAGAGTCTGAGCAAATTAAACCCCTTGTTATTGCGATTCGTGCAGAAATCACGAGACTTGATAAGCAAGTAATGAAATTGAAAGAACAAAAGCAATTTGATCCACGAGGACTCGCTGCTTTTCGTTTGGCTGAAGAGTATTGCTGGATTTTTGCTGCAAGTTGTTGTTTGCATTTTTGGCATTATAATCAGGAACTACTATCTAAGGAATTATGGGGCTTGGAGTGGATTAACTTGGCTATTCAATTGATCCTTAAGAAATTACATACAAATGCAGGTATTGAGAGTACGTTACAAGAATCTATGGCGGATCATTTATGTAGTTTTTATCAACAACACAAAATGTTCTCTGTGCTTCCTATAAATCTTGCTGGATTCCGCGGGCAAACCGCGGAACCTAGTCGGTTAGTTCTCGAGGTGTAAAATGAATTGGAAAAGAAGTCTAATCGCAATACTTATGCGAAAAAAATATCAAGCATTTCTTGAAGATACCAAACATCCCGAACAAGCTCGTGAGAGATTATGGAATCAAGAAATAGCCCCTTTAATACTAAACTCTCCTTATTGGTGTTCTGTATTACAAAAAAAACAGCGCATTAGTTTAGATGATTTTCCGATTACGACTTATGAGGATTACGAAAAAGATTTGTTAGCGGCTCAAAACACTCATTTCCAGCCATTTAATGGGGAGCAGTTAATTTTTTGGTCAGAGACCTCTGGTACTTCAGGTGTAAGAAAATTTTTTCCGATTACGGCGTCTTTTCAGAAACAATTCCAGCGTACTATGCCCCCCTTTATTTATAGTTTAACTCAGCGTTATTCTGGATTATTTAAAGAAAAGATTTTGTATTTAGTTGCTGTAGATTCTCATAAGAATTCTCCTTCAGGAATTCCTTCAGGCTGGATTAGTAATTTTAATTATCGTAACTTGCCTTCCTTAATTAAGCGCTTCTATGCCTTGCCCGATGCTATTTTTGATAATTCTGAAGTTTATACAAAATGGTCTGCTTTGTATGCTTTAGCCTCTGATCTCAGTGCAGTATTTGCAGTAACTCCAATGGTTATTGATGCTTTTGTTGAGCGTTGTGTTAAGGATTTTGAGCATTTTTTGCCGTATTTATTAGGCGAAAAAGCAGTACCTGATTTTTTACCAGCAGTACAAATTAGCAAAAAACGTCAGCAATATTTAAGTCAATTGAATCAAAAATCTCTAAATACTGTTAAAGATTTTTGGCCTTCAATGAGCGTGGTTGGTTGTTGGACTTCAGGGCTTTGTGATTATCCTGCCCGCCAACTTGAAAAATTATTGGGTCCAGAAATTGATCTGGTTGATGGAACTTTTTCAGCGACTGAAGGTTGGCTTACTGTCCCTTTAGATAATCTGCCAGGAGGTTTTTTGCATCCAGGGGCACATATTGCAGAGTTTATTGAAGAAAGTTATGAGATTAAAAAAGAAAATTTGTTACAGGCTTGGGAATTAGAACAAGGAAAAAACTATCAACTTATTTTAACAACGGCCATGGGATTTGTACGTTATCATATAAAAGATGTATTAAAATGCACGGGCTTTTTAAATAATTCCCCAAGGCTTGAATTTTGTTATAAAACCCAGATGCTGAAATTGGAAAGTTGTTCTATTACAGGACAAGAATTGCAGAGTATGATTAGCTCTATTTCTGTTGATATTGCTCCGCATTGGTTTTTTGCACGTAATAGTCTAGGAAACAAAATTGTTTTGGTTACAGATGATACAGTGAATATACCTGATTCTGTATTAACACAAATGCATGAAGGCTTAATACAAATAAATGAACCTTATGCTCATAGTGTTGTGGTTAAAGAAGTATTGCCCATGGTATTGTTGCAATTGCCAATGGAGGAGTTATTAGCCGATTGTCATGCGCAGACTAAACCGAAGCTAATTTCGCAACGGGTAATTACAGAGAAATAATTCAGTATTTAAGGTATCAATAATGACAGAAAAAAATAAGATTAAAACAAAAAAAACTTCGCGCAAAACAGAATTATCTACTTCTTTGTTAATTATGATTGATTTTATCTCAATTTTGTTTAGTTTAATGCCTGGAGTGGCGGCCTTCAGTATCACTGGTTTATTTATTTACCATGGCTATGTTCATACTTGGCTCGTTTTTCCCTTACAATAAGCTAGCATAGACATACCCAAGGAAACGAATCTGAAAATAGCTGATAACAATGGAAAA
>JACPOX010000170.1 GCA_016191305.1 Legionella longbeachae
AATAAGCGGGAGCACCAAGAGTCGGGGCAATAAGTACTGCAAATTGAGGAATAAGACCTGATAAATTAATATTTCGTGAGATAATTCGTGTGTATTCATCGCCACTTAATAAGTTTTCTTCCAAAGAAATACCAGGTGAAGCTAAAAAAGCTACAATAGGAACACGTAACTCTTTAGCCCTATCCATTAAACGTAGAATTTTCTTAGCACCCTGACTACTAATATATCCCCGATTCACTGAATTGTTATGAGCATATACAGCTACTGGCCTTTGATTTACCTTCGCTAAACCGGTAATGACTTCGGCTCCAAAGTGTAAATGGGGTTGATTATCAGGTGCATAATCTGCAAGTAATGGAAGAAAACTATGCTCATCGATAAGATTTTCAATCCAGCTCATTATGGTTTTATCAACAGATAATAAAGACATATTTTTATTTAATTGTAATTGCAAATAAAGATCCTATAAAATATACACCTCGTAATTAAAGGGGTCAATTTCATTATAAAAAAAGCGTAACGTTTCATTACATTTAAAATCTTGGTGAAAAGTCAGATTTGAGTGCAGGTTGGGCGAAAACCATTTTAAAAAGCGCACCTTAATCTGTCATGTGAGCAAGCAAAAAATTAATAAAGGAAACCCATGGATATTCTACAGCCCAACATACGTTTTGATTTTACTGCTGCATCTAGAGTTCTACCCAATTCCCCACCAATTTCCAATTTGGAAATTTTACAAAACTTCCCAAGAACTGCTGAGCATCCCTTATCTTTTTTAGAAAAATTTGCCGAAAAAATTGGGGACGAATTTGGTTTCTACTCCCGTTATTGGTGCCATAAACCTTGGGAGTCTATGAATAAATCAACAGACTTGACATCTGAATCCTTAGCTATTCAAGCCGTTCAACAGCTGTTAAAAAATGATACAAATAAAGAAATACATGCTTTTTTGCTAGGTTCCACTACGAATAAACGCTTCACGGGTTCACAAGCCGCTGCCGTTCTAGGACATTTAGGCATAGACGCACCAGCCTATGATTTAAAAACAGGCTGCTCCACTTCATTGTCTACACTCCATCTAGCCTATGCATTAATGGCTTTAGGTTACACTAATGT
>JACPOX010000171.1 GCA_016191305.1 Legionella longbeachae
CTTTTAAAACTTTTGGATGTTTTACAAAATTGGAGGGGGTGGTGCCCATAATTTTAGAAAATACATCACGAAAACCACTACTGGACTCATAGCTTACGTCAAGCTGTGTTTCAGTCACAATTTTACCTTCACGAATTTGTTTCATAGCAATTCCCATTTATTCAAAAGTTAATATAAACAGATCATAGTCTTTTTTGAAAAAAGTGCGACCGAAATTCAGGCATTGAACTGATTAAACGTCTTTAAAACAGACCGGTTTTTTTATTGTTCCCTGAGCAGGAAGGGTAATTTCTATCATGCCACATTGATCTGTTCTATAAAAAGGAATACTTAGGGAGGTCATGTTCTCTAAGGTTCTCACATGAGGAAAGTTAAAACGATTATCAAATCCTAGAGAGGCAATGGCAAAACGCGGCGAAATTTCTAATAAAAATCGATAAGAAGATGATGTTTTGCTGCCATGATGTGGAACAATTAAAACATCCGAGGCAAGCATAGAACCATAAGTCTTGACTAGATAATCCTCTGCTGTTTGTTCAATATCACCGGTCAATAATATTCGTCCTGCATTAGAACTTAGTTGTAAAATACAGGAGTTGTTATTTTTGTTCTTAAATTTCTTTTTGATTGGCAAGAAACGAAAATGAACTCCGTCCCATTGCCATTCCGGATAATTATGGCATTTTAAACCATGATTATAGTAATGAAGGTCATTGACTAAGAGTTGATTTACCTGTATTCCTTTTTCAAGTGAATTGAGTCCTCCACGATGATCTTTGTCCGGATGACTAATGACTATAGTGTCAATTCTTTTTATTCCCATCGCTTTAAGATAAGGCAATATAACCATTTTACCTAAATCATTTCCTTGAAAAAATCGATCTCCTGTATCATAAATCAATACATGTTTTTTTGTGTGTATGACGATAGCCAAGCCTTGTCCAACATCCAAGATGTGGACTAGTGCGGTGCCAGGTTGAATTATGGTTCGCGGAGGAAAAAATGGAAGCAGCAACCAAAGTAAGGCAATCCATTGAAAAGGTTTGATTGGCAATAAAACTAACATGAACAAAGCACCCATTAAAATTCCTGCCAGTTCAATAGAATGAATTGACCAATTGATGTTGATGATTGATAGGTGCTCAATCCAGGATAGACCTTTAAATAATATTTTTATCAATAAGGTCAAAGGTTGCATCAGTATCTCTGCGATACTTAAAGAGCTGACGACCATTGTTATTAACGCCAAAGGTACAATCAAAAAACCTACCAGAGGTATTGCAAACATATTTGCAATAAATCCATTAATTGAACCATAAGCATACCAATATAAGGTTAGTGGCATTAATCCAATTAAACAGCTTAATTGCAGGGCTAAGCTTCCCTTATATCCTTTGAGCCGCCATCGTTGTTGAGTTAAAAGCAAACATGCTACTGCAAGAAATGAAAAATAAAATCCTTGCATAAACACAGCATGTGGTTCAATCGCTAAAACGCCAAACAAGGCATAACGCCAAATCTGCCATGCAGTAAAGCGTTGTTTGCCTATAGAGCAAAGAGTGTAAAATAAACATCCAATTAACGCCCTTTGTACTGGTGGGGCAAATCCAGCTAAAAAGGAGTAAACCAAAGCTGCTAAAAGACCGCCGATGCTAGCAATATAAGGGGCTGGAATACGTAAACAACAAAAAGCACTTTTCGACCAAAGCCATCGAAGTAGCCAATAAAAAATCCCTGATATCAATGCTATGTGTTCTCCGGAAATACCGAATAGATGCGTTGTGCCTGTACGCCGAAACAAATCCCAATTTTTTTGACTAATATGTGTGGTTAAATTTAAAGTCAATGCTTCAACAACACCTGATATGTCTTGATTTGGAGCTAATTGAGCCAGTTTATTGCCTAATCGTTCACGTAATTCTAACCAATTAAAATAGGAACGCCCCTTACTAAGTAATTTATTGTCTTTAGATTGAATATAGCCAGTCCACATGACGTGGCGTGCGGCGAGTGAACTAACATAATTGCTGCTGCCTGGATTAAGGTAATTTCGAGGTTTTTTTAATTTGACAGTGAGCTGCCATCGTTGCCCAGCATGTAACAATGGGGCATGGTTATACCATGCTAATTGAACTAATCCTTTAGCCGGATGATTATCGTATTGTTCAAGATCCAATAAAAATTGTGTTTTTGAAAAATCTCGTGAGGGAATCGATGCTATTGTTCCTTGGATGCTTACTTTAGGTATTACAGCCGCATCTGGTATTCCTTGGGGTAATATGAGCCATTGATGCAGCCAAGCGATTAAAATACCTAAGATGAAAAATAGTATGAGCGGATACCTTGGAGTGATATAAAAAATAAATAAGCTTATTACAGGTAAAGAAAAATGTGAGGTGTATAGATAAAGAATACCTATGAAAAAGCAAAAAATTTCCATTTTATTTTTAGATTGGACTGTCCATTAGCAAAAGATAGTAGGGAATTGAGTCTTTTTTGTAAAGCAAATTTTGAGTTAATTTGATTAACACCCAGTGAGGGCATGACTACCTATCTTTTCAAAAAGAGAAGTCGGTAAATAATTTAAAAAACCATAATTAAATGCTGTATTAATTAAATCGAATTTAGTATCAGATCCAAATTTCTGTCGCAGTATTCCTATATGGTCTTCAACAGTCCGTGGAGAAAGATGCAATACCTGGGCTATTTTTTTAGCTGGGTAACCTCTTGTTAAGAAAAATAAACATTCTTTTTCCCGATTGGTTAACATTGGAAATTCTGCAGGGCAACCTAATATGTAGGAACCATTATTTTCTTGCGCAGAATACATACTTAGTTTATTCAGTAGATTAATTAAGTGACAAGATAATATAGTAATATCACACCCATATCCAAAGAGTGTTAATGCCCCATTTTCCTGTATGCAAGCACTCTTAGTTACTAAAAACAAATGTGGCTGATTGCTTGGTGTGCAGTAGAAGAACTCTAAAAACTGCACTGGTTTATGACTTGTTTTACTAAGATTATCACCCGCTTGGAAACTTGGAGCCAGTTCTGATATTTTGCAAGGCAATGAAAAATCGGTCATCCCTTCAATCTGAGAACGGTTTTTTAAAGAAAAAAAATGACTAGCTGTTTCATTACATTCCTGAAACACCGAATTTTCATCTTTTAACCACATGGCCATATTCGGCATATTTTGTGATAAAACATTTAAATTAGGAATTTCACAGAACATACATTTAAATCCCGAAGATATTGATTAAGGAGTGATTAAATACAGCGCATACTGTATCATGTTAGCCAAATTCTTTAAATAGGATAGAATAGTTATATGCTTAGTCTCAATCAATTGATTACAAACAATGAAGCCGAAAAAGTTCGTCAATAGAACAATTAAGAGTTCTACGAAGACCTTTTGCAACTGAGCCTTAATTAAAATGAAAAGCTAACTTAGCACACAGTAATTGATATATAGTTAAGAGCCTGTTTTGTACTGCGGAATTAACTAAGGTTTAGATCAAATTTTTTAATGCTTATGTGGGATTCCAACAAATAGTTTGTGCCGCCCCTAATGAGTCTACAGCAGTTTTTAAACCTGCTTGATCAATTGTCATGCTGGCACAAGTGGTATCTTTTACCTGACTTCCTCTGGGCGTTGCGGTAAGGGTATAGCTTGTTGCCCCTAGGTTAGTTAAGCTAATGTTGTAGAAACCTTGAGCAGATATTTGAGGAAAATTGGGGAGTGAAGTACAGGCTTGGTTGTAAGAAAAATTTTGCGAATAACACCGTTCTAATATGATTTGATCCTGTGCCAGTGTAGCTAAAGCATCGGAACGACGCGATTTAAGTAAAAAGTTGACATAATATGGATAAGCTATTGAAGACAATATAGCTATTATGATGACGGTGATCATTAATTCAATCATGGAAAACCCGTTTATCTTTTTTTGACTCATTTCTATATCCTTATTGCAGTTGCCACCATCCAGTTTTTCGTTGTGTAGTTCCTGGATTTAAGATGGTAGATTGTGTTCCATCAGCCAGGGTGATGAGTAGGCCTATGTTATTATTTTGACTTAAGCGGACTACAGTTGCTGCATTAGCAAAACTATTAGCCAACTGAATCCCTACAACACCCGAGTAGTAATATTGATTATTGAGAGTCCCATTTGCATTGGCACCATATATTTGTTGCACAGGGAATGCTCCTCCGGTCTTGAAATTAAGTTCTAGAAGCATAGAGGTAAAGTTAGTGCTGCAAGATTGAGGTGGAGTATTTAAGGTGGCAATGAATGCTCCATTAAAAATAGTTGGGTAGGTAACAATGCGTTGTCCTGACACAACAAGATCATCATACCAGCCAAATTGATTATTCCAGTTAATTGGATTAGATGATGCAGTGACTATAGGCACGCCTAAGCCTGAGGTGGCTGTGGATACCAGATTAAGTGTTTGTTGTTGGAGGTTAGTACGAGTATAAGTAACATTTGATAAGGGCTTATCCCATACTCCATAGATACTTTGTGTTTGCGTGTTGAGCAGATCACTGGTCTGTAGTAATTGCCCTGTACCAAACATTGCGAGTAGTCCTGGCCAACGTGGGTAACCTGGGTTTAGGGTGACAACAGGGGGGGTTGTAATCGATTGTGTTGCTCCAGAAGAGTCAGTTGCATGAAATAATAATCGTACTGTCCAATTTGCTGGATTTGGATCACTTACATTTACAGACCACATATTACCCTGTAAATCACCAGCATAAACATTGCTAATTGGCACACCTTGCAGGCCATCTTGGTTTGCTACAGCTACAGAGGATAATCCTTGCGGCGCAGTACTGTCACACGAGTTTGGTATAGCAGTACATAAGTTGATTTTTTTTATAAGACTTCCTGTTTGCGGATTGATAGCATAGAGTATAGATGTGTTATTCAGACTATTGTAACCATTACCGAAAAAGACAGCAAAAGTAGAAGGTATTGCATTACTTAAACCGATTTGTGCAATTTGAGGCTGACTGTAACTAAGCCCCATATCAGTATCAGTGAACTCCCAAAGCACTTTTTGTGCCAGATTGTTTTCATTAAAGAAATTTACTGGATTGGTAATATCCAATCCATAAATACTGTTTCCCCCTCCATTTTCACCGGCAACAAGCAGAGTATGCCAGCTACTATCTGAAAACTGTACATCTGCAGATTGTGGTGATCCATCGACAAAAAAGCGATGGCTTAAGTTATAAAGAGGGTTACTCAGGTTAACAAGATTACTGAACACAGCATTAGGAATAAAAGCAAAAACCTCTTGTCCGTTGGTTGCGTTAAATGCATGTAGCATGCCATCATTTGCGCCAACATACAGCATAGGGGTACGACTGGCTTGGGCTTGTGCAAAGGCAATATAGCTCGAACTGATATAAGGTGATGAAGGGGCGCCTATATAAATGACTTGACTGTCTATTATATCACCTAAAATATGAGAACGATTCCGGAAACTACCACCATTACGAATTTCCAAGGCTGTGCTACCACGAAGATATTCTAATCTTGGTTGCCCTTTAGAGTCGGCAGGTTGCAATGCTGCTTGTTGGCTAATGCTAATATTAGGCCATTCAAAGGGGACCCCCGTATTAGTTGTAGGATTCCAAGTCGCTATAAAACGATTTGTTGTCCAACCTGTCCCTGTTACCTGATTGTCGAGAAGGGGTTGAGCACTCCAGTTTACGGAACCTAAAGGGATTCCTGTTGCAGGATTAAGTGGCATAGCAACCAAATTCCCGGTCCAATCTTGATAAGGAGTTGAATTTGATACAAAATTTGCTTGGTATTCTACACTGTTGTTATTAAGTTGAGTTGAGCTTACTGCTGCTGCAGAGGTGGTATAGGAGCCGTTTTGAATGGAAATCATGATGGTGTTTAGATCATTAACTAAATCCGCTGAACTCGTTGCTGGATAATAATTGGTTGTTCCTCCAGCAACAGCCATAGCAGTAAGCGTTGCTGCTGCTTGGGGATTGAGTGACGGATTAACTCCCGCCCCAAGGCCAATGACGTAGGTGGGAATGCCGTTTTGTTTTAGTGTGTTAATCTTATTAATGGCGTCTGTTAATGCCTGACAATTAGTGCTGTTCAGCGAACCATCAGCATTAAATGTTGCGGTAATACCATAACCTATAGCTGCTGCACTACCTAAGGGAGGCCATAAATTGCCACTAAGATCTTGAGTCGGAAGTCCATCTGAAATTAAGATGACATACTTTTTTTGGGGGCAACCATTGCCACTGGTATTGCTTAAAGAAGTGAGGTAAGTATTGGCTGTAGAGAGCAGACCTGCAATAGGGGATTGGGTGGCCGCGGATTTAATCTCCTTAGTTGATGCTGAGTTGGTCTCGGGTTGTATATTGGGCGTAAATACACCAATGGCAGTATTGATACTTGTCGTTGTTGGATTTGTACCGGCGGTGGTCATAGGCACGAGAATTTTTCCTGACGAAGCGGATTGGCTGCCAAAATAGCCAAATCCTCGTCGTGCATAGAATACTTGTGGAGAAAAGGGTACGAATCCTGCATTAGTCGGACTTGTAGAAAAACCACCGATATTAGGTAATGATTTAGAATAAGAAATTAATACACTACCATTGTTATAATTACTTATAGAGAAGTTAGGTGGATAGGGCGTAGCCGGTGAAGGACCAGTATAAGTAAGAAATGCACCAGGAAATCCACTTCCAGCATAGAGTACATCATTAATTGAGGGAAAATCACTAGAAGATCCTATTTGCATATATAAATTAGAAGAGACTACTGAAGAACCGTAAAAACTCGCAATGGAGCTGCAATTAGTCTGAATTGTTGAAGAGGCTGCAGAGTAATTGTAACAAGGATTGGTAACATAAGTATTGCCTGCAACAGGGGTATTGGTAAAAGAAAAATTACTGCTTTGTGGAGACATATAATATACCCAAGTATTATAAACTGTAGCACCACTTATATTGTATATTTCGAGAGCAAAATCTGTGGATTGCATGTATGTATTTATAATTGCCTGAATACCAGCTTTAGCTACATTTAAACGGCTGGAACTGTTATCCATTAATACGCCACCTTGCGATACAGTATAGGGCGCTTGGTCACTAGCGTTTGCTGCTTGTACTGGAGGGGTAAAACCTATTGGCACGGTATAATTAATTGGTGAACTCGAATTACTCAGTGAGCTTAATCCACCTGCAAGGGATCCTGAACCCGTCATGATCGCACCACTAAGATCTCCATCCATTGATTGTGAGTTACCAATAGCAATTAATATTTGTGGATGAATGGGACTAGCTAATATCAACGGAATTTGCGGAATATTTAAAATCGGTGTAGACGCAGCGATTGCGAAAGATGATAAAATGATTAACAGAGTAATTTTCAATCCAATCTTATGATATTTGCTTCGTGCATGGCTCATAATCAGTTTTTACCTATGGTTGTATTTGTATCGTGCTTTGTAATATGACAGCGGAATTACCACTGGCTCCTATTGAACGTGCTGTAATACGGTAAATAAGAGTAGGGTATTTCGCATTTTGTCCAGGTTTAATAATAGAAGGGAGCTGTTCAATAATATAACTGGCCTGTGAAGTAGAAGAACCCTGAAAACTGTTAATTACTGAGTTTGAACTTGACCAATTAACGGTTGTCCATAATGGTGGATTAGCCGGATTTAATATATACAGTCCTTTTGTGTTCTGTAAAAAATCCGTTGCGCTATAGGATCCATTTAGCAGGTTATTGATTGCTGCATTGAGTGCTCCTTCTGTTTTTTCTAAACTAATTTCTGCATCTGTAGCATTTGCGGCAATCCGTGTTTGTGTAGTGTTTAGAGAAACAGCGGTAATTGCAAACACAGTAAGAATAATAAGAAAAATCATGGTCAAAAGCAGAATATAACCCCTTTGCTCTCCTCGATTTATAGACAATATTTTTTGCTTATCATCTAGGGAGAGTTTGCCATTATTGGACGGAATTTGAGAAAATTTAGGATTCATGAGCTTGCGTTCCTCAAAGCGATATTAACTTCATACACATGACGAAGTCGATGATCATTAGGAACAGTTACTGCTGTGTCTAATACAGCATATTGATTGTTGCTCATGTTTTCGGAAGCAATTTGGCCCTCTATTAAAAAGCCTAATCGAATTGAATAGATTTGCGCCCAGCTTGGAACCGCATCAGCAGTGACGTATTGGGAGACTGTGCCACTATTACCAATTCCATATTCTACCTTCATTACGTCAACTCCAGGAACTAGAGGCGCTATCGTCCAACCTGTTCCTGTCAATGTTGCTCGCATGAGTGAACTTTGTCCTCCTTGTCCTTGTCCCACAAAAAAGGCAGTTTGTTGGAGGGGAATGAATTGAGCTCCAACTTGATAACTTACATTGAAAACAGAAGAAGCATTTTCATAGCCTCCTGAACCCGCTGTATGGGAAATAGATGTTCCTGTTATATTTGTAATCATAAAAACAGAAGTTTTAACACAATCAGATATAGCTGCAAATTGCCCAGCATTGATATTCATGCCACTTGTGCTTTGAACAGTAAAAGTGTTACTAGTAGAATCAATGGCTGTAACAGATATTGGAAAGCTACCGGGGACTGCTCCAAGAACTACAAGTACATCACTACCTGCTTCTACATTTCCTACTAATGATGGATCCAAGGGGGGTACCCAGCTACTTGCATTGTTAGAATTGGCACTATTATTCTGAGTAATCGTAAGAGAAGCACCACTCCCATTATAACCAGCGATTAAGGTTGGGTTGCTATTGATCGAACCAAGAGGGCTTGAACCGCCACCATTTAAGTTGGAAATAGCTGTGCTTATAGTACTGCAACCGACAAATCCAGCGGATCGGATTATGGGTACTACTAAATTGGCAATCGCATTTTCTGTACTTTGAATAAGTGCTTGGGAATTTGTAGTTTTATAAATTTGAGTTTGTGCAATGTAGACTTGCATTACTGCATAACTTAGTAAAATACCAATGACAGTCGCTACCATTAATTCAACTAACGAAAATCCTTGTTGATATTTTTTAAACCCAAATTCGGCAGTAAAATTATAGTGGAAACGTTTCATATGATGAGACTTCAAGGATTTTTGATAGATTTTCATAATTGGCTTTGTATGCTGAGTTGAACATAGTTGGGATTATTAGGCACAACTATGCTACTTGCTCCCACTAGATTTTGTGCCAGGCTGTCATCCCATTGAACGGTTACAGTAATGATCGTATTTCCAGATAAGCCTGGAGTTGATGTGATAGAACCGCTGCCATTAGGTAATCTTTTGACATCATAAGTAAGCCAATACCAGCTATCGTATGTAGCTAGCTCAGTGCTCGAACAGGCACTAATATTACACATAGTCCCTGGTTGAGATGGTGGAGTTGGTGAACCACTGCTGTTGATATTGTTGATGTTGTAGTTTCCATTAATTGCAGCTTGAGAATTGGCACGAACTTTATCAAATATATTATAAATGCATTGTACCGCTTGTTGTTTGCTATAACTTGAATTATTCACTTTACTGGATAGGAGTAACATTCCTGCTATGCCTAACATCCCAATAGCCAGGATAACAAATGCAATTAAAACTTCTACTAAAGTCATTCCTTTTTGTTGTCCCTCGAATTGATCGCTGTGGTTCATTAACAATCTCCATTAAGGACATGCCAGTGTACTGTTATCCCAAACAGCTTGTCCAGAAGTTGGGCCTGATTGTATGTATCCAGTTGCCAATACCTCTATGGAGCGCGCGAATGTACCACCTCTACTATCACAGAAAGTAAAATTACTAGGCGTTGTAATCAAACCATGAGGATCAAAAACAACACTTGCACTAGTACTTGAAAGTTTAGGATCCGTTGAAGAGAATTGTTGACTTTGCAACAACATGTTTACACCCGATGAAGGTTGAGTCACTACTATCCATCCGGAACCCCAATTTGTACCACAATTGGTTGACTTTGCTACTCCAAATGGACATACCACTACGTTACTGGATTGATTAAGTGCAGTGCTACGCGCGTAATTTAATGCGTTTAAGAACATATCCATGTTGGCGGTTAGGCGACTATTCATTAGTATGGTGCTTATTGCAGGCATTGCAATAACAATGATAATGCTCAGTACTAATACAGTCACTAGGAATTCAATTAAAGTGAATGCAACTTTATTAGCTAGCCTAGATTTCAAAGTTATGTCCCTTTTGACAAGAGCAAATCCGTTTTTAATGTGTCACTTAGAATCAGATGTTTCTTATGCGAAAAATAAGTGTAATACGGTTAGGGTCTATTTACAATTCTACTCAAAATAGCGAAATAAAGGATTTAAACTTATGTTGATAGTTGAATCTACTACGAGTAGTTTCATTATTTGTTTAGATATAGTACAATATGTCTTTGTATTAATCACCGGATTAAGGTCATGCACTCAAAGTTTGATTTAAAAAGAAAAAACTCAAGTACACAATTCAAGTATAAAAAATAGAAAATTTAGATGAATACGATAGTTTAAGTGGAAATGAGAAAATTGATTTTATAGTGCAGCAGATTCACAAGAAATGTGAAGAATTAAAAACGAGCGATAAAGATAGCTTATGGTTATTCACAGCTCCCGAATATCTAATAACAGAAAGCCAACCTAATCAGCCTGTTTTGCCAGAAACAAAAGAATATTTTATTAAAAAGTGTATGGATTTGGTAGCGGAATTTGCTCCCCAGTTATTTTTATTACCAGGGACAATCTTAACCAAAAAAAATATTACTTCACCGCAATTACCTGAAAAACTTGAACAAGTTCATAAATATTATTCTAATTTATTAGAAAAATTTCCTGCACTTGAAGATGATGAGGAATTTGAGAAAAATAAAAATAACTTCAAATTAAAAGAAATAAAAAACGCAAAAAAGGTTTATCTTGTAAGGAATTCTGCTATGTTTTTTTCCTTAACTGCAGGCGAAAATTCCTCTCTGAGAAGAGAAGTTATAGATAAAAAATCTCCTATAAATGAATGTGACATCGAAGATAAGACATATAATTTATTTCAGGTTGCTAAAACTCATTCAAAAAAACATACTAAAGCAAACTTTAATCCTATTATAGAATTAGAGCACCCTTTCACTAAAGAAAAATTCAATATTGGGATTGAAATATGTAGAGACCATCATAATCAAATCTTACAAGCTTATTTAGAAAATGAAAACACTACCCCATTACTACATTTTATTTTATCTTCTACCATTTCATATGTGAAAGATTGCCTCACAGGATATTATAATTTTCATATAGACAGCTTGGAAGAAAATAAAATGATCTTGAGGAAAAAAGATCAACTTAATGAAAAGTTTTCTGTTGAGTTTGAAGTATGCAAATTGACTTATAAAAATAGTACCCAATACTTTGCAAGTAACTAATTTTAGTCATTATTATAGAAACATAGATACAATAATTTTTCTAATTACTTGACAAAATTTTTATCTTATTTTCATACTGTATTACTTTAAGTAAAGTCAGGAGTTATTCATGCGTTCAATGATCATTAACCAATTCGGTGGATTTAATGTATTTGAAGAAGCTAATATTGCAAAACCTAGCTTAAAAAAGGGGCATGTGCTCATTAAAGTAGAAGCAACCAGCGTCAATCCACTTGATATAAAATTGAGAAATGGAGATAAGCCAGGCCTTATACCCTCATTTCCAATGGTATTGCATGGTGATGTTGCAGGAACAGTCATTGAGGTTGATGAATCAGTTTCTCAATTTAAAGTGGGGGATGAAGTTTATGGTTGTGCAGGTGGTTTGCTTGATATGCAAGGAGCCTTGGCAGAATACATGTTAGCTGACGTTGATTTAATAGCCCACAAACCCAAATCGCTCTCATTTGTACAAGCTGCTGCTTTACCACTGGTATCTCTTACTGCATGGGAAGGATTGGTAACTCGAGCCCGGGTTCAAAAAAATCAACGAGTTTTAATTCATGGCGCTACAGGTGGTGTCGGGCATTTAGCTATTCAATTAGCGAAACATCTAGGGGCTGTTGTATCAGCAACTGCTTCTACTCCAGAAAAATGTGAAATTGCAAAGCAACTTGGTGCTGAACATGCAATTAATTATAAAACAACCTTAGTAGAAGATTATACTGCAGGATTAACACAGGGTGGATTTGATGTTGTTTTTGATACTGTTGGTGGTGAACATCTGCAAAAATCTATTAAGGCAACTGCCATAAACGGGCAAATTATTACGATTCTTTCAGCGGGTCGATTAGATACTGATCCAGTCTTTTCAAAGGGACTTAGTATTCATTTTATCTTACAGCCTTTACCCTTAATAACAGGCATTAATCGTAAACATTATGGGGAAATATTGACGAATATTGCGAAATTAGCCGATGCAGCAATTATTAAACCCTTGCTTGATCCTCATCAACTGTCAATATCTGATGTTGCAACAGCTCATGAGCTTCTAGAGAATAATCAGGCAATAGGTAAAGTCGTTATGCGAGGAATATAAAAAAATCCAACTACAAAATAACAACATTCAGCAATCTTTAAAAGAGCTGTTTAATAATGTTAACAAAAATCCGTTTTTCAGGAATATTGTATGTATTACCCGAACAAATAATAGAAAGTAGCCCGGATGGAGCGCTAGCGCGTAATCCGGGAACCCCACGAAGCGGCACATTATGGTTTAATGTGTCATGCTGCGCATGGATTTCCTGGATTACGCGCACA
>JACPOX010000240.1 GCA_016191305.1 Legionella longbeachae
ACTAAAGAAGAGCATGTAAAATTTTTAAGTCGTTTAAGTGAACATGTTTCTCTTATGCCCATACATGGTGAGCTTGCAAATCACGCCAAATCGGCATTTATAAAGATGTGTCAAGAGGAATTAGAGTTAAGAAAATTAGATGATTTGGTGATTAATTAACAAAGGACTATTGGCATTGAAAGTGAATGCTCAAAAGCCTTAGAAGTTTGGGAAAAACAAAATGAAAGTCGAGAAGTTGATTCTTTATGATGAAGTTTTGTTTTTACCCTGACGACACTGAGGATAATACATGGATATAACTCCTTTTTTTAAATTAATGGTAGATAAAGGTGCATCAGATTTGTTTTTTAGTGTGGGTGCTCCGCCAAATATTAAAATAGAGGGGATTATTTCGCCTATAGGCCAGGCACCGCTTAAATCCCAACAAATGGCTGAGATTAGCTTATCGTTGATGAATGATGATCAGCGTAAGGAATTTGAGTCAACTATGGAACTTAATATGGCTCTTTCCATACACAGTGTAGGGCGCTTTAGGATTAATATGTTTCGGCAACGTGGCGATGTGTCTATGGTAGTGCGCTACATCAAGAGTAAGATACCCTCAATTGAACAACTTTGCTTACCCCTTCTTTTAAAAACTATAGTTATGGAATTACGTGGATTGGTTTTAGTCGTCGGGGCTACCGGATCAGGAAAATCCACTACCTTGGCGGCAATGATTGATCATCGCAATCAAAATCATACTGGGCATATTTTGACTATTGAAGACCCGATAGAGTTTATACATCAACATAAAAAATCCATAATAGATCAACGTGAAGTTGGTATTGATACAATGAGTTATGATAATGCATTGGTTAATGCCATGCGCGAAGCACCGGATGTGATTTTAATTGGTGAAATTCGTGAGCGCAATTCGATGAAGCATGCAATTGCTTATGCAGAAACCGGCCATTTATGCATTTCAACCCTGCATGCCAATAATGCCAATCAGGCTATGGATCGTATTATTAATTTTTTCCCTGAAGAGGCAAAAAAACAGATATTGATGGATTTATCACTCAATCTCCGCGCCATTATTTCCCTACGCCTTATTCCTGGATTAAATAATCAACGTACTGCTGCTGTAGAGATATTACTTAACACACCTTATATTTCTGATCTTATTGAAAAAGGCAAGATTGATGACATTAAGGATGTTATGGAACGCAGTACAGAACAAGGCATGCAAAGTTTTGACCAAGCTTTATTAAAATTATATAAAAATGGGATTATCTCCGAAGAAAATGCAATTAAGTATGCTGATTCAAAAAATAATGTTGGTTTACAAATTCGTTTGGACAATGACGATGGAAGTGATTCCCAAAATGATAATTTGACAATTGAGTCTGATGACGATTGATTTCCGTTCACTCCATGTTAAAGTTGCAACTAATTTCGGTGTTAATGTATTTGGTTCATGAGCGTGTTTTATCACATTAAAGATATTACTTTAGGAACTCCTTCGCATTCATCAGGGCATGTGACTTATGCCGGTGCCGTCTATAATCCCCCAAACAAATTAATAAAACCTTTTAAAGTAATCTACAAAAAGAATAAATATGGACAGTCTCAATTTTCACGTTTAGAAGTCATGTTCAGTAAATTGGCTCAATTATTTTTATCAGCTGATTCAACGCCTTCCCTGCATTTAGTAGTCGATAATGAAAAGAAAATTAATAACAAACACATTACAGGTTTGGCAGTAGAGCATCTTTGCTATGTGATAGAAAAAAAAGAAGGCTTGCAAAAAAATTTTTATACTTTACAAAATCCGAAAACTGTTCCTAATTTTGAGGCATTAAAGGTAAATAAAGCAAAAAATATTCCTTATTATTTTTTGGACAAATTACCACAAGGTTTTTTTGCTAACTTAGTTAAAGCAGAGAATAATGGTTCTTTAACGATAGACTATGAATCATTAGCAAGTATTTTTACTACAGCCTACACCATGGAAGAAGATGATTTACATAAAGGTAATTATGGTTTTTATCTGGTTGAGCGAGAAGGAAAGCCACAGGCAGTATTTTTTAAAATCGATCATGATTTGATGTTTGTAAACAGCATTATGAGTTTTCACACCCGCAGGCCTTTTCATTTATTACATGGGGCTCATGCTTTTGATATTACTGAACAAGATCTGCTCTCACTTACTTGCTTAAACAATTCATCTAACTCGTATTGGCCAACAAAGTTTGGTTATATTTCCAATCCTTTTGATAACAAGGAATATCATAATTATGCGGAAATTGATGCTTTTGCTCGCTTAGGCATTCATCCCAATTTTATCAAAGGGAAATGGAAATTTTTTTTCAAGCATATTTTAATTTCTAACAAGTTAATTGAAAAAACTTTAGAGGAATGCGCTGATAAGAATAAAGCGATTGATAGGGCGTATATCGCTTTGATAACCCAAGCCACATCTGCACGACTTGCATGTTTGCGTGCGGTTTTGTTCTCGATAAAAGAGTTTCGTGATTATGTTAAAGACTTAAATAAAGACGATACTCAAGCCTTATTAAAAGAAGTTATTCCTTCATATTTGTTTCATGAGAGTATTTCGCTACAAGTTCACGAATCATTTACCCATTATCAAGATTTATGCAAGACACAAAGTGGCTTTGTAACAGGAGATACGCCATTACATACAGCGATTAAACTGGGTGAATATCGTTATGATGAAACTCTAAGCATGTTTGTTCAGTTTATTGATGTAAAAAATGCATTAGGAAAAACTCCCCTGGATGTTGCGTTGGAACTCTTTCATTCTAAAGAAAACAATCCTACTGATGTTCGAAAAAATGCTCTTTTTATCATGAAACATTTATTAGAAAATGGTGCCAGAAAAACCAAAAAATATAGGGAGTCTGAAATCGACTCAACGGTCAAGGCATATGAATTCATAAATCCTTATAAAAATGAAATAAGTGCCGAGATGCATTATAGACATTTTAAAGATATTTTACGTGATATAGGTGAAGACCATTCCTTTAGTCTTAAATTTAAAAAAAATTTGGCTCTTGATTGTATTAGACGTTTTATTGAAGTTAATGAAGATCATCCGCGTTGTGAGAATAGATTACAGCGCTTAAGAGACGACCTTAATGCTTACTCCTCTGAAGAAGAATCTGCTGGAGTAAAGTACATACGGCAATTGCGTAGTCAGTTACGAGGAATGTATGGTCTGACTTCAACCTTATGGGAAATAAACAAGATGATAAGTCTAGCTCTAGAACACCTACAAACTAAAGAGTCTAGGAGCTATTCATTTTTTTCTTGTAGTGCCAGATTAGGAACATTAAACATTTCAGAATTAAATGCAGATTCAGATATAAATACAAAGTCAATTTACTTTTAGGAAATGTTCCCAAATTTTAAGATTGTTGCCTAGTATAATCTCTAAAAACACGTCGAGGACCCATTATGTCACAATGCGCGGTAAAAAAAGCACAGAATATATGCTAAGCTAAAGAAGCGACTATCGAGACATTGAATTGCATAAAAATGCTCGAAAAACCAGGTGAAAATGTGGGAGATATCCCTAGTGTAAAAATTTTGTGAGTTGATAGCATAATTATGTCCACAGGCTAGCTTTTATCTTTCAAGAAATTTTCGACAGAACCCGTTTTCTCAGGATTTTAATGCATTATTTACTCAACCATTGTAAATGGATAAAAAACGAAATTAGAGGTCAATTTCTGCTTCGTGGTATTTTAGTTTTAATGCCGTTTGCTTTTCTTTTCTTATTATCAGGAAACATATATTGGTTGGAGAGTTCTCTTATAACCATGTCTACATTAATCGCAGAAGAAAAACTTAAGCTTGGTTTTCTTGGTATTTTATTGCACGGAACTGCAATTATTATATTATTTAATCTATTATTTTTAACCCAAGTTCATCCATTTTTTTTCGTTTTAGTTTGTACTATTTCTGCGACAGGTATTATTTGGATTTCTACTTTCGGAGAACAATTACGTAATCTGGGAAGCTGGACTTTTATTCCAGCAATTATTCTTTCCTTAGAACGAGCTCCGATAGCAAATATTTCCCTCTTAGATCAATGCCTTATTCTTTTACCCTTTTTAATAATAGCTATATTGCCTACTATTTTTCTGTGTTTATTTGAATATATAAAAGCAAAAAAAAATGGCTTAGATTTAAAATGGTTTCAACTATCCTATTTATCCGATTTTGGAAAAAAAAATAAAAATTATGACTCTTTGTTGGCTATGGCCATAGGAATTGCACTATCGTCTACATTTGTTGAATATATTCAAATGGAAAATGGGCAATGGATGATTTGGGGTGTTGCTAGTGTAATTACGGGGAATATCCAAACTTCTCCTAAAAAATTTTATGAACGATTATTCGGTGTTTCAATTGGCGTTCCTATGGGCATTTTAATGGGAAATTATGTTATGCCTTCAACCGAGTTAGATTTAACAATTGCTACTATGGGCATTTTTTTAACTTTGGTTGCTTTTCGTCGTTATATTATTGCCTACACTTTCCGTTGTTTTTTTGTGGCTCTAGCTGTAATACTGGTAACCCATTCAAAAATAATTGCTTTTGAACGACTTACTCATGTTATTCTTGGCGGTGTGTTGGGGATAATTTGTGTCTTATTATCGAGGCGTTTTGTAGACTACATTTTCAATAAGAACGAGAATTTATGAGTTGTTCCTAGCATTTACAAGTAAGAGAATTTAATGGAGGTTTTAGTACAAAAACGATGATATCACTCATATGCAAAATTGGCGCGGCATCGCAAACAAAAATGTTATTGAATTCTCACGAGATGGAGTTGTGAATAAAAAGCGCCACGAACTTTTTAAAGATGAATTTGAGGGCAGGATACTTTGATCCCATAGCAAGAAATTGAACGGTAGGACTTAAAAGCGACAAGAAATGGTCTGTAGGTCGGGCCCTTGGCCCGACATTTTCTCTATTGTAACACTTCATGTGTTTTTTCAATTTCACTTTTGAATTCACTGGGGATTTCTGACCAAATCAATAAATCTACCAAGATAGGTAAATTACTCTCCGAAAATGCGCTACGTAAGGATGAAATTTGTTCATTTGTTATGTTTTCATGATTATCTATAATGACTAAGTCCAAATCACTTCCTTCATGTGCACAACCTTTTATTCTACTTCCATATACCCAAACAGTTTGACCTGGAATATGAGTAGCTAAAATTTTTTTAACAAGAGCGAGGTATTGAGTATCAAGAATTAGCATCGTTTGAGCCTAAGTTTTTTTGCAGGGCCTGTTGCAATGTTTTTGCATCCTTTAAAAATTCGGGTAATAATTTAAGTGTTGTTTTTGCAAAGAAAATACCATAATCCTGGGCTGTGTTATTACGATTATCTCGATAGGAAAACCAGCGCTCCACAGCCGTTGCATCTAAAAGTCCATGTTTTGTAGCAAAACGAAATAGGTCTTTATAGGTTAATTCATCCACAATACGCGGATTGCCAATATATAATTTGAGTGCTCTTCGTAATAATTTTCCGGTAGTTTCTAATGTAAGCTCAAAGCCTTTTACGGTGGCATTACGAAATATTTCATAGTCGATACTGTCTTCTGTCGCAGTATTCAAGCGATCTAAAGAAGATTCCAGTGTTTTAATGCATTGTAGTAAATGATCTGTATTCAGTTTTTCCATGTTTGTCCATATAGACTATCGTTGAGCCAGGGGCTCGACCTACAGTGATTGATTAGAGAATAGCATAGCCCATACTGATGTATAAGCGCAATTGTAGATAGATTCCTAGACAGACATTTCATCTTTCTAGTCGTTCATT
>JACPOX010000241.1:0-4566 GCA_016191305.1 Legionella longbeachae
CTAAGCATATCACCTCGTACCAAATAGGAGCGCAATCGACTTAATTGTCCTTCACTTTGTAAAGGAAATCGTTGAAATAGTTCATTGGCAATCACAAAACTTAAGATTGAATCACCAAGAAACTCAAAACGTTCATAGTTTTCACTACCAACACTACAGTGCGTCAAAGCTTGTTTAAGATAAGCAACTTTCGTGAATTGATAGTTTAACTTTCTGCATAATCTCTCTAAATCAATTTTCACTACCTAATACAACCTCTTCAGTGTAATTAAAATTAAATAATAAACTTACATTGTATAACAAAGGCTTAGTCACCTGATATTTCAATTTTATATTAAATTTATTCTCGCCATTGGGAACAATAATCAATTCATCTTCTTTCAAACTTTGTGCCCCATTAATCTCCAATAGCTTATTCAAGTTACTTTTTAACAGATCAACATCTGCAAAAGAATCCCCCGTCAAACTCGAGGAAGATATAGTATTTAATCCTTTTATCGATTCTCGTATAGAAAAATACTGTAAATACACAGGGATAACACGTATTACTATAGTTGCCAATATTACTATAACAATAATAGTAAATAAGGTCCCTATAAAAGTCATTCCTTGTGACTTACGCATATTAACAATCCCTTATTCAAGAAGTCTATTTTCAACTAGTGAATTATTTTTCCAATTTTAGACCAACGCACATTAGCTGTTTTACTATTCCAACTCATCCAGACCACAAATGCCTTTCCTCTTAGATTAGCATCAGGTACAAATCCCCAAAAACGACTATCAGCGCTATCATCACGATTATCGCCCATCATAAAATAATTTCCCTCAGGCACCACAATATCAAAATCTATTGCGGGGACATCTGTCCTAACGAAAATGTCATGTATTGTCCCATTCAAATTTTCTTTATATTTAGACACTGCTTTTCCAGAGCTTTCATCAATTGTGTATTCAACAAAAGTCTGTTTTGCTTCCTTGCCATTGATCGTTAACACTTTATTATGATAGCTAATTTTATCCCCAGGAACTCCTATGACTCTTTTGATATAATCATAAACAGGATCAGGCGGCCAACGAAAAACAGCAACATCTCCAGTTTTAGGATTAGCAATCGAAATAACTTTCTTTTCCAAAACAGGAAGTCTTAATCCGTAAATAAATTTGTTTACCGCTACAAAATCACCTACTAGCAAAGTAGGTTCTAACGATCCTGAGGGTATACGAAATGGTTCGATTAGAAATGATCGTAATAACAAAACAATAAAAAATACGGGGAAAAAAGAACGCGAATATTCAATAATACGATTTGGTTTTTGATTTTTAGACCGTTTTTTTGCCCAAAAAATTATATCTAAAAGGTAAATAAACCCACTAATAAAAGATAAGACAACTAATATTAAAGCAAAATTCATAACTTTATATCCTAATCAATACGTCCAATTATATAGGGTCTGCCTCACTGATTAAGTTCAGGATAGGAAGCACCTTAGATCTAAGCTCACTCTCGATCCGTTCACCCTGAGGAGTCGCATTAGCGAGGTCTCGAAGGGGTTTGGCACAGTGCTTAGCCTTCGAGACGGGCTAAAGCCCTCCTCAGGCCGAACGGATCCCGGTAATGCAAAGTTCCTTATCAGTACTCACGTTAACTTAATCTCAGTGAGGGTTTGCCGCTACTATTTAGTTTTATTTCTTTTTATCCGTTTGAAAAACGGCCATAAATGCTTCTTGAGGTATTTCAACATGACCTACTTGCTTCATTCGCTTCTTGCCCGCTTTTTGTTTTTCTAATAACTTGCGTTTACGGGTTATATCACCACCATAACATTTTGCAGTAACATTCTTACGTAATGCTTTAACTGTTTGCCGAGCAATAATATGACTCCCTAATGCCGCTTGAATTGCAACATCAAACATTTGCCGTGGGATTAAATCACGCATTTTGTCCGCAATCAGTTTTCCTCGGCTATGAGCTGTTGAGCGATGTACAATAACTGAGAGTGCATCGACACGATCGCTATTAATCAATATGTCCATTTTTACTAAATCGGCTTCCTGAAAACGTATAAAATTATAATCAAGTGAGGCATAACCACGGCTAACTGATTTTAATCGATCAAAAAAATCAGAAACCACTTCACTCATTGGAATATCGTAAGTTACAGAAACCTGACGACCACTGTAGGTCATATTCACTTGTATGCCACGACGTTCAATACACAGGGTAATAATTGAACCCAGATAGTCTTGAGGTACTAGTATATTTGCCCTCACTATAGGTTCATACATTTCCTTAATTTGCGGAATGGGGGGAAGATGAGATGGATTATCAATAAGCATAGTCTCACCTTTTTGAGTCACTATTTGATAAACCACTGTTGGGGCAGTAGAAATTAAATCGAGATTATATTCTCTTTCGAGACGTTCCTGTACAATTTCCATGTGCAGCATGCCCAGGAAACCACAACGAAATCCAAAACCCAAAGCTTCTGAGGACTCAGGTTCATAAAATAAAGAAGCATCATTGAGACTTAGCTTAGCTAATGCTTCTCGAAATGCCTCAAAATCATCCGAACTAATAGGAAACAAACCTGCGTAAACCTGTGGCTTAACACGCTGAAATCCAGGAAGTCCTGCATCTGCAGGATTTTTTTCTAAAGTAAGAGTATCACCTACTGGAGCACCTTGTATTTCTTTAATTCCAGCAACAACATAACCCACCTCGCCAGCATTAAGCATGTCCAGTTTAGTTCGTTTGGGAGTAAAGATACCGACTTGGTCGACTTCATATGCACGTCCTGTAGACATAACCCGCATTTTATCACCTTTACGGATAGAGCCGTTTACAATACGCACCAAAGAAACCACACCCAAATAACTATCGAACCATGAGTCAATAATCAATGCTTGTAATGGTGCATTAACATTTCCCTCAGGAGAAGGAATATGTGACACCAAAGCTTCAAGAACATCTTCAACACCAATACCACTTTTGGCGCTCACTCTAATTGCATCATGGGCATCAAGACCAATAATGTCTTCAATTTCTGAAATAACACGTTCGGGTTCTGCTTGAGGTAAATCAATTTTGTTTAATACTGGCAAGACAAACAAAGATTGATCGATGGCGGTATAACACACAGCAACTGTTTGTGCCTCCACCCCTTGAGCTGCATCAACAACCAAAATTGCACCTTCACAAGCGGCTAAAGAGCGAGACACTTCATAACTAAAATCTACATGTCCAGGAGTATCAATGAAATTCAATAAATACGTCTTGCCATCTTTTGCAACATAATTTAAAGAAACACATTGTGCTTTAATGGTAATGCCTCGTTCTCGTTCTATATCCATAGAATCAAGAACTTGAGAACTCATTTCACGATCAGATAAACCACCACAAACCTGGATAAACCTATCGGCCAAAGTGGATTTCCCGTGATCAATATGGGCAATAATTGAAAAATTACGGATTCGCTTTAAATCACTCAACTGATATAACCTTTATTGTAAATAGTGCATTCTAGCTTAAATATGCCCGGCCTTAAAGTATTTGCTAATAGTCTGCATTTTTAATAATATTTAATCTTTCGTTTAATTACAGGATAAACTATGCGACGAATACCAAGTTTGGGTATTATTGCACTAATGCTATTGCTCCTTTCTTTCTCAACTCATTCAGACAGCTCATTTACTAAAAGAAAAGATGTACAACTATTTATCAAGAGCATGGTAAAAGAATACCATTTTAATGCTAAAGAACTTAACGACATAATGAGTCAGGTAGTACTTCAACCTACAATTATCGAATCAATGGACAAACCCTACGAAAAGAAAAATTGGGATGTTTACAAAGATATATTTCTTACTCCCACACGTTTAAAAGGTGGGTTAGACTATTGGGTAGCCAATAGAAAATCTCTTGAAAAAGCCCAACAAAAGTATGGTGTCCCCCCAGAAATTATCATTGCAATTTTAGGTGTCGAAACTTTATATGGTGAGCGTCAGGGTGAGCATAGAGTTCTAGATGCATTGTCAACACTAGCTTTCAATTATCCCAAGCGTTCTCCTTATTTTACAAGAGAATTAAAAGAATATCTGCTTCTTTGTCGTGAACATAAAATTCCTGCAACTCAATATAAGGGTTCTTATGCCGGCGCAATAGGCCAACCACAATTTATGCCAAGTAGCTATCGCAATTACGCTGTTGACTTTAACCATAAAGGCACACGTGACCTTGTTAGCAACAATGATGACTCCATAGGAAGTATTGCCAATTACTTTCAAAAACATGGTTGGAAAACAAATGATGGAGTGGCTCAACATGCAAGAGGGGTGGGAAATCATTACAAACGTATCCAGGTAAACCCTAAAACTCCTAATTATCATTATTCAAATTTGCTGGCGAATGGAGTAAAACCTGTATCAGCAGCGCACAATCATCCCTCGCGTGCAGCACTGATTGAGCTAGTTACTGCACAAGGAAATGAGTACTGGATAGCCTATCCTAATTTCTTTGTGATTACCCGCTATAATTCGAGCCCTCAATATGCACTTGTGGTATAT
>JACPOX010000241.1:4622-6486 GCA_016191305.1 Legionella longbeachae
AACAACCATGGCTTGCAATGAATAACAAAAAACATAGAGCTTACGCTTAGGAATGGATACCTTTTTTTTATTTACTAAGCACCTGGATGAGAATGGTTGTTTTTGTCTCATAGTAAATGCAGATGGAGTTTTAACTACTCCACCTGCCCAACGAAGTTTTGAAGAAATTAAAGCCTTACAAATAGACTGCAAGACATTAATTATTGAAACAAGTGCCAATGCTAGTCTCTTTGAGCTCGAGTTATCCTGGCTTCCTGAAAGAAAGGCTAGAGTAGCAATTCCTTATGCATTAGAAGAAAAACTAGCTCAATCCGTAGAGGAACTTCATTTCTCTTTTGACAAAGCAAGATATCAAAATAACCGATATCTGATTACTGTTATAAGTAAAGAAAGAATTCGCTACCTAATGAAAACGTTCACTGAGCAAGATATCACTTTTGCTGGTATTACTTTAGACTGGTTTGCATTGGAAGCTCAGGAATTATGCATTAGTGAAGCAACTTTATTGATCAATACCAATGATTTTAAAGGAGCTCTTTCCGGGGAGTTAGCTGAAACTTATCTTAAAAATCATCCTGAGCAACAACCACTGCTTTTTACAGACAGCCAACGCGATATCGATCCTGCTTTAAATAAAAATCAAAATTCTTCTCATGTGTGGATTGCGCAAAGAATAATGAAGTCAAAATTAATGAATCTTTGTCAGGGTGAAATGCAACATGGTGACAAAGCAAATTTAATGAAAAAAGGATATCAACTAGCGGCTGTTCTTTTTTGTCTTTGGTTGGCTTCTCTTATATTAGTAAATGGGATTAAATTGTATTTATTGAATAAGCAAACTCATGAAATTGATGCGCAAACTGCTGTGATTTATCATGAGTTTTTTCCTGACGCAAAGCAGGTAATTAGCCCTAAATTTCGCATTACACAATTGTTAAAAAATAATAACACGGAAGAACAAAATCGGTTTTGGTTTTTACTTAACCAATTTGCCAAAGGAATGGATAGCGACCAATTTACTCTGGAACAATTGCGTTATCAAAACAAAACCTTGTTCGTTACTCTCATCAGTGTCGATTTTCCTAGTTTAGAGCAATTAGAAAATGAATTAAAAAAACTACAACTAAAAGTCAAACAAACTCAAGCGTCTACTCGTGAACAACAAGTTATCGCAACTTTGGAGTTAATGTGAAATCTTATTTAAGTACGCTCAATGAAAGAGAAAAATTAATGCTTGTTGGAGCAGCATTTTGTCTTGTTCTCTATATCTATTATCTTCTCTTATATTCCCCCTTAAGTCATCGTGTAACTCAAAAGTCCAATCAATTGGTAGATAAAATAGCCACACTTCAATGGATGCAAAAGATAAGACAGCAAAATCACACACCACCAACAAAAAAAGTGCTTAGTAATAGTCAATTATTGACAGCCCTAGCGACACAACTCAAAAAAGATTCAACCATGAAATTTCCCTATCAGTTGCAACAAACTGGATCAGGAGAAATTCAACTTACTTTTGATACAGTTGCTTTTAATTTATTTATTACCTGGTTGGAAAAGATTAATAAACATTATGCAATTACAGTGAAACAATTTGATGCAGAACGCACGGATACACCAGGGGTAACACGACTAATGATTCTGATTAGTGCGGCAGATAAAACAAACTAAATAGTGTATCCAAAATTAACTCACTATGAAAATAATATTACCCCATAAATCTACTGAACCAATAATTCAAAATGTGATTTTTGACTATTCAAGTAATGAAGGAATCAAGAAGATCATAAATATATACTACTAGCTTATCAACATTAAACAGGGTTGTACTATGGGCCAATTTCATTCGATTAATAATAAATCA
>JACPOX010000242.1:0-4622 GCA_016191305.1 Legionella longbeachae
ATGAAGTTAGTTATCAGTAAATCTAAAAACATACACGATCCGAGCGCTTTAACAAATATTATGAATAAATTCCTGCACCTACTTAATTCTAGAGAGGACTATGTGAAAAACTGCGTACAGGAAAAAATGACCACGCAAAAATCCACGGACAAGTCTCTTTTAATGTTAAAAAAAATAAACTCTGAGAAGAATAAGTTGTGGAATATAGATCGTGACAATATGCAGGAGCTTCATTTGCTTTTTGCAAAAGATGAGCAATTGCTGTTATATCGCAAGACAATTGAATCAGTAAAGCAACAAGAAAATAGCTCTAATCTTGAAGTGAATCAGCAGGTTGAAAAGGGAGTCAAAATTGATGAAAAAGGGATGGATAAAATTCAACATACCATAATTTCAAACACTTTTTTTGTTCGCAAGAATATACAAGAAGTAAAAAAAAGATGTCTTGAGATAAACAAAAAAGAACTCGAATTTCAACCATTAGCGAAAAAGAATGAGGAATTGGTATCGCAACTGAAAAAACTACAAGAAAAAGTTCATAAAAGTGGCGTGTTCCAAGAAACTATAAGTTTACTATCGAAACGCATTGAGCAAACACTAACCATTGGAGGAAGAAGAAAGTTAGAAGCACCTGAACATTGTGACATGCTCAAGGAATATGAAAAGATAAATAGTAAATTACAAGAAGATAATGAAAAAATTGCAGAAGTAATTTCTTTGATTGAAAGCCAGATAAAACTTAATGTGCAATTGGAACAATTAAAACAAGAACTGGCACTAATCGAAAAGCCAGAAATAGAACCAGAATTCCAAAAAGATTCTGAAATGCAAGATCTTAATGAAGAGTTTGATAAAATACAAAAACTATTGCAAGAGATGGATATCCATAAACAAATCTTCACTAAGGACATAGGTGAATGTGATCTGTGTCAGAGGAGTGAGCTGCCTAAAGATACTAGTGGTTTTACACGAGACACCGTCATTTTAGTCGACAATAATCTTCATTATTTTGATTTTAAAAAAGAGAAAATAGAGCAAATAAAGAAGCCTGGAATAAATTCAAATCACTTTGAGAAATATAATCAGTTGGTCGAAAGTTTAAAAACTTGCCCTAAGAATGACAAAACGATTTGGCCTGCGATGTTAGCTGATCTTAAAAATATCAACTCCTTAAGGGGGCGCACAAGTAGTATAGTTTCGAACAGTGAACAATTAATTCAGTTTGGAAAAAATATCCAAAAAGATATGAATAATTTAAGTAAAAAATTGCGGGAAAATGGAGATGCAATTTCCCATAGGCTAGAGATGATTAAAACTGAAAAAAGTAAGTTTACTCAGGAAGAAGAAAAAAACAAGCTGCTAAGAAAAGAATTACAAGAGCTTGAGCATTATTTTCAAAACATGAAATGGGAACCATTCGATAAAGAGGATGTTATTAAAACAAAATATACACCCAATAAAGATCTCGTTTCTTTTTACATAGACAATACACTGGCTCTTTCTAATGAAAATGATCAGTTAAAGAAAAAAATAGAAAGTTATTCTCAACAAAAAGAACATGTAGAGCAATATAAGAAAATACAAAATAAAGCACAAACTGATTTTGAACTTTTTTATGAAAATAATAAAACAACAGAGCAACGGTTTGAATCAATCAGGAACAATCATAAAAAGTATCTGGAAAAAACAATGATCACGCGCATTAAGCGCAAGAGTACATCTAATGATGTTAAAGGTAGTTTAGAGCAAGCTGAATGGATTAAAAAATATTATAGCAAAAATGAAGTGCAAAAGTATCTATCTGAAGCAATAAAACCAGATTCAATCTTTAATAAAATCAAAGGGGGGGCTCTAGCTCTGCTTTTAGGCGGTGTTGCTGGATATACAGCTTATTCTGCTGGGAAAAGTAGCTCTGTATTTGGTTATGTAAATCCATTGGCTCCTGTGAAAAACGTAGTTGCCGGAGGACTTGCTGGATTATTGGGTGTTGGAGTGATGGCCATCACTTATAAAATATGGGTAGCACAAAATGAAAATGCAGGTAAATCACTAGAACAGTTTAAAGAGATTATGGGAAACAATGATCTCGAAGATGAGAAATACATCAAGTTATCTGAGAATTTAGTAAAATTAATGCATTTTCGAGAGACCTTACTCTTAAAAGAAGAAATCGAGGGTATTGATGCGAAGAACAAACAATTAACACAAGAAGCAATTGAAACTTTTTTTCTGGCAGAAATGAATGAGTTATTTAACGAGGCTTTTAAAGAAATTTATGAAGTTCAGGAACAAAATAGACAGAAGGATCAGGTAAAAAGCAAATTTAGGAAGTTTTTTGAAGGTTTTTTTCAAGATACAAATAAAAGAAAAATTTTTACACAAGAGTTACAAATCAATTTCCTGCAATCTTCCATCACTTTAATGAATGAGCAAATGAAAGAGCCCGGCATTTTTGCAAAGTATCCATTAGTCACGGCTACGGTTACGGGACTCATTGCTGGGGCTATAGGTTTGAGCATTGCTGCTGCGGTTCTGGGAGGTCCTATTGCTTTAGCGGCTTCGAGCGTCGCTTTAATAAGTATTTGTCTCGCTGCGGTAGCCACTGCGGTAGCCGCCTATTTGATAACCACCCGCGTAGAGTCGGTCAAATTTAAACGCAGCGCAACCAATAGAGAAGGACTTCGAGATGCAATTGCGAGTGTGGGCGATGAAAAAAATCGCCTTGAAGACTTAATCAAAGACGTTCCAGAAACAACAGAGGAGCATTTAAAAAAACTAAAGTTTTTTAAAGCGAATCAAGAAGAAAAAAACTTTTTTAATTTATTTGGTATGTTGAAAACCAAAAATGTGGCATTGGGTTCGAATAGAGCATGGTGTAGAGAGCACGCCTTACGATATAGACATAGCTTATTCATTGAAAATGATGTGGGTAGCCAATACGAAGAAATTATAGACAACTCAAATACCCAAACTAAAGAACTTCAAGAAATTTTAATTACTTTAATCGCTTCGAATCAACCAAATCAGACATTAAATCAGTTTATAGAAGATACAAAAAAATATATTGAGGGAATGAATAATGTAGGTGAAGATGATTTTTATAAAGTATTTGAAATAAAAAATAAAATCAAAGAGCAAATTCTTGAAATTGTTTCTGTTGTACCTAAAGATAGCCCAAGACCGATCCCTCAAAACTTGATCGACTTTTATACTAAAACGCTCGGTGGACAGGAACAAGATTTAAATAATGTCAGAAAAATTTCACCTATTGCAACTCCTAGTATATTAAAAACAAGTGGGAAGAATTTAGATAAATTAATTTCAAAGAACTCCCAAATTTTTAATGGCGAGCAAAGCTATCGAAGCAAATTAGGCATGACAGTGCCTATGTTAGAACAAACCATCAATAACGACAATATTGATGTTTATTTGAAAAACTCGAAGAATTTTCTATTATCTCTTTTAAGGAAAGGAAAAAAGCCTGCCTATGAAGAGGCTTACACTTACCCTAATAAATATCTCTTGTATTCTACTTTGATGATACGGCAAATGGCAGCACTTTGTGATCCTAATAATAAGGAAAGAGGGCCTGAATATAATAAAGAGATTGAGGATGAATTTCGAAATAAAATTTTTGCTTTTGCAGAGAAGGAGTTACTTATCAATAACCCCAAAATGGTTTTTAGTCATTTAATAAATCATGACTTATTAAATGAAGAAGGTAGAGAAGAGCAACATATTTCTCAAGCAATGATGATGCAGGTCGCTATCACGTTGCTTCCAATGAGTCCAAAAAAATTGATAGAACAAGAGCTGGGTTATTCTGAAGGTGCTACTTTTTGTACAGCGGAAGAAAAAATATTAGTGAATACTAATCACCACATTTTTAATGAGAATATAAATATATTAATTGAGAACAGCGCAAACTTTATAAAAAATATAGAAAATAAGCCCTGTTTGCTTGATTCGGGAGCAATTGATATTTATCTTGATACAAGCATAAAGAAAGTTGAAGAAATAATACAAAATAATAAAGATAATCAAAAGGTCAATCTTTCATCCTTAAAAGATTTTCTTACTGAATTAAGGTTGAAAGCATTGATAAGAGCGGTAGAAAATGTGCCAAATGAAAGCCTGACTGATATGTTTCAAAAGACAAAAAGATCCCCTGAACGCGACGAGCTGTTGCGCTTTTTAAAAGACATTATATCCCATAAAACGGTGGAAAAGATTCCTGAAATAACAAATCCACTATTAAATAAGATAGTGGAAGAACATTTAGAACTCATTGGTAAAACGAATCTAAACTCTTTAGCAAAACCGTCATCACCTCTAAATGAGCTCAATTGATAGCCTAATAAAGTTCTTTTTGAGCAATATATGCTCCAAAAACCTTCACTTTAGTCAATTATGTTCATAATGCCTTAATGTTGGGCATGTATAATTGAAAAAAAATAGACTCAGATAAAAGCGGGCTCCATATGCAAGGAAATTCTGAATTTATGATATTCGATTGAAGTTGGAGGCGAGATATGACTACTAAGACTGACGCATTAGAAAAGATAAACCAAATGAAGCAGAATCTACTTTTGGCTAATCCATCACTTGATTTAGATTATTTA
>JACPOX010000242.1:4722-13822 GCA_016191305.1 Legionella longbeachae
AGGATGTGGCTTTTTATGAAGTGCATATTAAACGTCTAATTTCCAAAGTATATCTAACGTTATTGGACCCCAAATCGCAACAATCTAATGGACTGAGTAAGCTATGGAATAACTATATTCGTTTGGAAACAGATTTCAATTTAAAATATATGGATGATTTTAAAAATGATGTAGTTATCAGTAAATTTGTCATAGATATTCAAGAAATATTAAATAATACAAAAAATCGAAAATTAGATAATTCACAAGAAATTATTTCACTATTGACAAAGTCCAGAGATTTAGGAAACCAAATCCGCGAAAGACAAGACCAATTAATTGATGCCAAGAAATTATATGAGGAAAAGCAATCAGAAAGAACCGATTTGTTAAGTCAGTTAAAACTTTTGATAAAACACTATGATGAACAGAAATGGTTTATCAACCCGAAGATACGCAACCAAATAGAAAGCTATGATAAAGTTCCTGTTTGGAATTCTCTAGATCTAAAAATAAATTATGAGGAAGGTATCAATTTTTATAGCGAAAATACTAAAAGTATCAGAGAACTTTATACGGAGTTATTTCAAAATACATTGCAGAATCAACAGGAAAAGAACAAATCGAATAGATTATTACCCGAATATAATGACCTTGAACTAAAGAGAAAAAAACTGATTAAGAACAATGGTCATATGAGGGAACAAGTAAATAAAGAATATACGCCCTTCAAAGCGATACCAGAAGTTGTACTTAAGGGAAATATGCTCAAAAATACCAGTGGCGGTGCTTCTGAAAAATATACAAGAGCGATTGAAAACTATAAAAAAGATATAACTGCTTTAGAAGAAGAACAAAAAAAATTAGCCTTTGAACTTTCCTTGCTTGCAGAGGAAAAAGAATTACAAAAAAACGCTGTAATAAAATTAAACAAAAATACAAAATTAGATCCTGAGAAATCCTTTATAAAAATAGAAAACAACCATAAAGAATATTTAAAAAACAACGTGATAGTCTTTATTGATAACTCATCTAAAACTGAATCTGTTAGGGAAATCGCGACAATACCAGACAAGGTAAGTAGTTTTTATACAGCAAAATCGACTTATCTGAACCATATTATTCAACCAGAAACTACTATGGAAAAATTGGGTAAAGGGACATTGGCAGTTCTTTCAGGAGCTGCTGTTGGGGGATTGGCATATTGGGCTGCCCCCAAAAGTGGAATTGTGGATCAAATTCCATTAGTCTCTACTGTTAAAAATATAGCAGTTGCAGGGGTCAGTGTACTTTTGGGTGGTGTTGTAAGTAAGCTGGTTTATGATTCTCTCGGTGATGAAGATAAAAAAAGTTTAAAGGTCGAAGACTTTAATAAAGAAATGGAAAAAGCTGGTTTTTCCGACAAAAAATATAATGAGTTATCTAATCGCATTGTAAAATTGTTTCATTTTAGGGAATGTTTGTTGTTGAATAAAGACAATATGCGTGAACAGTTTAAAGAATATCTTCTGCAATCACAGAAAAAATCTCTTACAAAAGAACAGCTTGATGCGGCAATAGAAGCTCATTTTTTAGTGGAACTTGGTAAACAATTTAATGAATCCTTCCAGGAAATATATGATATTCACGACAAGTCTATCAAGGGTCAGATAAATCAAAACTCCTTTAGCAAATGGATAAAAAATATTTTTGCCGACCCTAAAAAAAGAAATCAATTTACCCAACAAATGCAAATACAGTTTATGACTCAATGCTTGCATTATTTTGAAACTCAGATGACGGATCCTAGATTTTTTGCTAAATATCCAATGGCCACTGCGACTGTTACAGGGCTGATAGCAGGTAGCCTTGCGTTAGGATTATCGATGTTCATTCTTGGTGGGCCAATTGGATTTGCCGCTGCCAGTATCGCTTTGTTAGTAACTTGTATTACGGCGATTACTTCTTACTTAATTGTAACTAATGATCGGATTAAGTATAAGCGCGGCACAGAAAACCGAGAAGGACTGAAAAATGTTATTGGGAAGGTAGGAAAAGAAGCGACTCGATTATCATTGTTACAAAAAACAGTAACCGATACGAAGCAAGAAGATATAGATGAAATTGAGAAGTTACAAAAAACAAATGCTGAAAGCTACTTAAAATTTATTGGTATTACAAAGGATACAAAGGTTTTAATAGGTTCTGGAAGTGCCTGGATAAGAGAGTACGCAGCTCGATATAGACATAGCTTATTCATAGAAGATAATCTAAAAAAAGCCATTGACAGCGTAATAAAAGTATCTGAAACACAAATTTCAGAACTGCAATTGGCCATGCTTAGCAGAATGACTCAAGTGCCCGAAATTGATCCTATAGATAAATTTATCGAGCATACACAGGATTATTTGCAAAAAAATAATGACAATAATCTTGGATTAAAGCAAAAAATAAAAGAGCAAATCTTGGAAATAGTCTCGGTAGTACCTCTTGGTAGCAACAGACCTTTACATCCTGGTCTGGTTGACTTTTATACAAAGATATTAGGAGGATTAGCGCAAGATTTACACGCGGTTAGAAAATGGACTTTTTTTACAAAAGAAAACCCTTCGGAAAAGTGCGGCCTAATCAAGATGACAGAAAAACCTTCTTCTGAAAAACTTAAAAAATATATTAATAATCAATATATTACTTATGGGGAGAGTTTATTCTACTGGCATCCTTTAGGGAAACTCGAAGAAATAAAATTACGGCAGGATAAGAAGTGGGGCGATTTTACAAGAGAACTTGGGTTAGACAATAGGGAATATTTAAGCATTATAAAATCTTATACAGACCATACCCCCTATGGCGCTCTTAAGATAATAGCAAAACAGTGCAATGATCAACTTCTTAATGCAAAGTGGGAAGGTAAGGTTTTAAAAGGAGATGAGAATTATCGCCGCAATTTAGGTTTAGGAGTGTATAGCGCTGATGAAAAGAAACAACATAGGTTGACTGAAGCAAATGTTGATGAATATTTAAGCAATTCCTATGCTGTACTTCTTTCACTGATGGAGAAACCTGAAAATAATGAAATCAATGGTGATTATGCTCGTTCTGATGCTTTTCAACTGTATTGGACTATTGTGGTGAAACAATTGGCCGAGTTGGCTGATCTGAATAATCCCCAAGTGGATTTAAAAGTGAGAGATAAAATTATTTCTTTCACTGAAAAATTAGGCATCGAGGATGCTCCTGCTGTCTTTAATAGTGTATTGAATCAAGCAGTTTCGTTTGAGGCAAAAGATGAACAAGCTCTCTATCAAGGTATTACAATGGGGCTTAACTATCCTATCAAGGTCTCTACTCCGAAAAAATTGATCGAGTCAGAGATGGAATCTGAGATAGCTACGCTAAGTGAGCATCCTATTTGGTTAATTAGTGACGAGCAGGAATTAGGTTATGAAAACTTGGAAACCTATGTGACAAAAGTAGAGAACTCTATTAATAATACAATGGCGCTCATAAAATCAATGAGTACAAATGCCCTTTTATTAGCGTCTGGCTCTTTTGAATGTTATGTGAGTGAGCTTGATAAGAAGTTGCAGAACTTCAATTTATATGTAAATAGGCAGACTAAAGGTGGAAATCAGGATAATGTGCTGAAATTATTAGAGGAATTTAACAAAAATTTAGCAGAATATAAAGCTCCTCACAAGAACAAGGAAATAGTTAGATATCAAACAGGTAATCCTTATAGTTTTATACAAAATAAAAAGGCATCTAAGGAAGAAGTCGTAGCTACTAATAATTATGTGCTAGGAAATTAAAAATTATTGATTGTACCTAGGGGCTGTTGACATTTCACCTGCCGCCTACGTGCCGCGGCTTGTCCGCGGCATCCAGTAGATGATCAAATCAAAAGCTGCGCTATCTAATCCATTGAATAATGAGAGCAAACTCATAATATAACGGCTCTGACACCAAGTATAAAACGAGTTTGCAATGCTTAGACTTATGCTCCATGATGAGCTTTGGTCGAAGCTGAAGGAGATCATGCTACAGCATTAGATTTATGACAAGCCCAATCTTCGTATGGTAGTGGAGGCAATGTTATATCGTATGCGGGTTGGCTGACCTTGGCGCGACCTACCAGCAGAATTTGGATGCTGGAACTCAATCTATCAAAAATTTAATCGATGGTCATCAAAAGGCAAATTGATGAGCATATTCAAAACACTTGTTCAAGAACCAGATCTTGAATGGGAGTTTATTGATGGCAGTATTGTAAAAGCGCATCAACACAGTGCTGGTGCACCTTCCGAAGAAAATCAAGCTATAGGAAAATCCAGAGGGGCCAATACCACAAAAATCCATATGGCTGTTGATGCTCATGGGTTACCCATCGATTTCGAAATAACTGGTGGCGAAGTACACGACTGTAAAGTTGCACCAGAATTTATCGAAAAACTTCCTGCCGCAGGTCATATTATTGCTGATAAAGGTTATGATAGTGAAGAAGTTAGAGACACTGTTCGTAAAAAATCATCCATTCCAGTTATCCTAAGAAAGAATAATTCTAAAATTAGCAATACAGATATGGATTGGTGTCTTTATAAATATAGGCATTTAGTTGAAAATTTATTCGCTAGAATAAATCATTTTCGTGCAATTGCCACAAGATTTGATAAATAAAGCGGAATTATGCTTCTGTTGTGGCTATGGCATGTGCATTTTTATGGTTACCTATGTAGCACTTCTTGCGGTATTATCTGGATGTTTGTCCAATATTCAGGGAAGTATGATGTATCCATCTTATGTTTATATTCTTGCGAGTCAGCGTAATGGAACTCTTTACGTAGGTTCTACTTCAGACATCATTAAACGGACGTGGGAACACAAAAATAAAGTCATTCCTGGCTTCACTGCTAGGTATAACGTACATATGCTTGTCTATTATGAAATGCACGAATTATATATTGAAGCAGCTCGTCGTGAAAAACGTTTCAAAAATTGGCCAAGACAATGGAAAATAAATTTAATCGAGAAATTTAATCCAGAATGGCGTGATCTGTATGAAGAAATTTGCTAATGATCGAGATCTACTGGATGCCGCGAACAAGCCGCGGCACGTAGGCGCAGGTGAAATGTCAACAGACCCTAGTTTAAATAAACGCAGCATGAAAACCTTCATGCTGCCCTGCAGAAAACATTAAAATGTAAGCAGGTCTCTTCTCATTTTTAAACATGCACTCTATTAAACTAACGTCTTTTTCTGAGTTGACACATTTATTAACTTTACGGCAGTAAATACTGCATTATGACAAACCCATTTTATTACTCACTAAGGGTATAAACTTTAAGCAAAACTAGGTAAAATACATTAATTTATTCTTTTTTGTTGTTACCATGCCAAAACGAACCGATATTAAATCCATTCTTATCCTTGGAGCGGGTCCTATAGTCATAGGGCAAGCATGTGAATTTGATTACTCTGGTACCCAAGCGGTACGTGCTTTGAAAGAAGAAGGGTATCGAGTCATATTAGTGAACTCCAATCCTGCTACCATTATGACCGATCCCGAACTTGCGGATGCGACTTATATTGAGCCTGTGTCTTGGAAAGAAGTAGCACGCATTATTGAAATTGAGCGTCCGGAAGCCCTTTTACCTACTATGGGGGGGCAAACTGCTTTGAATTGTGCTCTGGATCTAGTACGTGAAGGGGTGTTAGCAAAATATTCTGTTGAAATGATTGGTGCAACCCGTGATGCAATTGATCGTGCTGAAGATAGAGAAAAATTCCGTCAATTGATGATAAAAATTGGTTTAGATATGCCACGCTCCGCGATTGCACATAGTATGGAAGAAGCAATACAAGTTCAGGCGCAATTAGGTTATCCCACAATCATTCGTCCTTCATTTACCATGGGTGGGAGTGGTGGTGGTATTGCCTACAACAGGGAAGAGTTTGAAGAAATTTGTATGCGTGGTTTAGAGTTGTCACCTACTCATGAGTTGTTGATAGACGAATCCGTGTTGGGCTGGAAAGAATTTGAAATGGAAGTAGTACGCGACAAAAATGATAATTGTATTATTGTTTGTACTATTGAAAACTTAGATCCTATGGGGGTGCATACAGGAGATTCAATTACTGTTGCCCCTGCACAAACACTTACCGATAAAGAATATCAACGCATGCGTGATGCGGCAATTAAGGTATTAAGAGCTGTAGGAGTGGATACAGGAGGCTCAAACGTCCAATTTGCCATTAATCCTGAAGATGGACGCATGCTTGTGGTAGAAATGAACCCCAGAGTTTCTCGCAGTTCGGCTTTGGCTTCCAAGGCAACCGGTTTTCCTATTGCGAAAATCGCTGCAAAACTTGCAGTAGGCTATACTCTAGATGAATTAAAAAATGAAATTACTGGGGGTAAAACACCAGCTTCATTTGAGCCAAGCATCGATTATGTAGTTACTAAAATCCCCAGATTTAATTTTGATAAATTTCCACAAACGCCAACTACCTTGACTACACAAATGAAGTCTGTGGGTGAGGTGATGGCTATTGGGTCCAATTTTCAGGAATCTTTGCAAAAAGCGATCCGTGGTTTAGAAATAGGTCGTTGTGGTTTGCATCCTTTATTTATAAAAAATGATTTAGCGCGTTTAAGAGGACATCTTCGTGAACCAACTCCAGACAGACTCTGGTATATTGCTGATGCCTTTCGCAAAAACATGTCACTGGAAGAAATTCATTTAGAAAGTCGTATTGATCCATGGTTTTTAGCGCAAATAGAAGAGCTAATTGCGCTTGAGCGCTCTGTAGAAAACAAGGCCCTCAAGGACGTCGATGTGGCAACTTTACGTTTGTTGAAACGCCGTGGTTTCGCAGATGCCTATTTAGCTCAGCTTTGGATGTGTACTGAAGATGAAGTACGCAATCGACGAAAAGAGTCAGGAATTTTGCCTGTTTATAAGCGCATTGATTCTTGTGCTGGCGAATTTCCGAGCGATACAGCTTATATGTATTCATGTTACGAAAGTAGTTGTGAAGCAAGACCTGAGACAGGCAAGAAAAAAGTGATGATTCTTGGGGGCGGGCCAAATCGTATTGGTCAAGGAATTGAATTTGATTATTGCTGTGTGCATGCAGCATTAGCGCTAAGAAGTGCGGGTTGTCAGACGATTATGGTGAATTGTAATCCTGAAACGGTATCTACAGATTTTGATACCTCAGATCGTTTATATTTTGAACCAGTTACCTTAGAAGATGTTTTAGCTATAGTTGAAGTGGAGCAACCTGATGGTGTCATTGTCCATTATGGTGGTCAAACTCCTTTGAAATTAGCACGTACTCTGGAAGCTAATGGTGTAAAAATAATTGGTACATCCCCGGATGCAATTGATAGGGCAGAAGATAGGGACCGTTTTCAAAAGCTAGTTGCCGAATTGAAATTACATCAGCCTGATAATGGTACGGTACGTAGCGAGGTAGAGGCAATTGCTTTGGCAAATAAAATTGGTTACCCCTTGGTAGTTAGACCATCCTACGTTCTGGGAGGTCGTGCAATGGAAGTGGTATATCAAGAAGAGGATTTGCGCCATTATTTATCGCATGCAGTTGCTGTATCCAATGATTCACCAGTATTATTGGATAAATTTTTGAATGATGCGATCGAAGTAGATATTGATGCTGTTTGTGATGGCAAGGAAGTATTTATTGGTGCTGTGATGGAACATATAGAGCAAGCTGGAATTCATTCTGGAGATTCTGCATGTACTTTACCTCCTTTTAGTTTGAGTGTGGTGGTGCAGCAAGACCTCATGGAGCAAATGCGACAAATGGCTTTGAAATTGGGTGTAGTAGGTTTAATTAATGCACAATTTGCAATCCAAGCTGATGATATTTATGTTCTAGAAGTAAACCCTAGAGCATCAAGGACAGTCCCTTTCGTTTCCAAAGCGACAGGTCTGCCTTTAGCTAAAATTGCTGCTCTTTGTAAGCTAGGTATTAGTTTAAAAGAACAAGGCTTGAGTCAAAATCATCATATGCCGTCGTTTTATTCAATAAAGCTACCAGTCTTTCCTTTTATTAAATTTTCTGGAGTTGATTCCATTCTTGGCCCTGAAATGAAATCTACAGGTGAAGTAATGGGTATTGCTAGACGATTTGGACAGGCTTATGCTAAAGCACAATTAGGCGCCGGATGTCATATAGCAAAACGACGTCGTGCTTTTGTTTCAGTTCGTGATGCCGATAAAACACGAGTTGGTGAAATCGCCAAGCGCCTAATTGAATTAGGTTTTGAAATTATTGCTACACGTGGAACCGCGTTGGCATTGCAAGCTGCTGGCGTAGATTGCCGCAGGGTGTTTAAGGTTGCTGAAGGCCGACCACATGTTTTGGATTTCATAAAAAATAACGAAATCGATTTTATTGTAAATACAACTGAGGGCAAACAAGCTATTGCAGATTCTTTTGCAATCAGACGCAATGCCTTACAACATAAGGTGAGCTATACTACAACCTTATCAGGAGCTGAAGCTGCTTGTCTTGCAATGAAATATGAAGACAGAGATACTGTGACCAGGTTACAGGATTTACATTAAATTTGGTTCTTCACGGAAATTCCTGAAGAATTTTAAACTTTAAACCTAAATAGGGATTACATTTAGAGGTAGATATGAGCAAACACCCCATGACGTTACAAGGTGCAGAAGCACTGAAAGAGGAATTAAACCGCTTAAAATTTATAGATAGGCCCCGCATTGTTGAATCGATTGCCACTGCAAGAGCACATGGTGATTTGAAAGAAAATGCTGAATATCATGCCGCCCGTGAACAGCAAAGTTTCAACGAAGGGCGTATCCAGGAGTTGGAGGCAAAATTATCGCATGCACAAATTATTGATATCAGTAAATTAGCTAACAATGGCAAGGTTGTTTTTGGCTCTACGGTTACTGTTTGTCATGTGACAACAGAAGCTAAGCTCACATATCAAATTGTTGGTGAAGATGAAGCAGATATTAAAATGAATAAAATTTCTTACAGTTCACCGATGGGCCGTGCTTTAATTGGCAAAAAGCTAGATGATGTCGTAACGGTGCATGCTCCAGGAGGTATGGTAGATTATGAAATTATTGATGTGCAATACGT
>JACPOX010000243.1 GCA_016191305.1 Legionella longbeachae
ATTAGAGCAAGAACCAAGGTCGCCTGATGTTAATTCGGCAATTGCTTATTATTTTGAGCAAACTAAAGAGTTGGATCAAGCTGAAAAATACTATATTAAGGCAATAGAACTATCAGGCAATAGTGGGGCTCAACTTAATAATTATGGGGCTTTTTTGTGTCGGCAGGGTGATTATAAAAAAGCTGAAAAATACTTTTTAAATGCAGTTAGTGATTTAAAATATATACATACTGCGGGAGCATATGAGAATGCGGGGCTTTGTGCATTGTCTGCCCCTAATGAAGATAAAGCAAAACTCTATTTTATAAATGCATTAAACCAAGATCCTTCCAGAAAGGTATCTTTTTATGAACTGCTGAAATTGGAAATTAAATCTGGGCGTGATTCTGAGGCATTTACTTTAGTACAAAAACATCCTGAATTAGTTTTAAATGATAGGATTTTATTGGCTTTGGCAAAGCAAGTTTCTGATAAAGTGGGTCAACATAACATCGCTGCAGAGTATCAACAAAATATAAATAATTTAAATCCCAATATTGATAATGGTGGAGTAAATAATGAATACAATAACCACTCTGGATGAAAATATACTAGAGCATGATAAATATCCAGGAGAGCAATTAGCAAGTATACGTCAACAGAAAGGGTACACTATTGAATATGTTGCGAATAAATTGCATTTAAGAGTTCGAATTATAGAATTAATTGAAAATGATGACTTTCATTTATTGCCCGAACCTGTTTTTGTTAAAGGATATCTTCGAGCTTATGCCAAATTATTAGGTACCTCCCCAGAGCCTTATCTTGCTCGATTTAATCAACATTATGTTGTAGATAAAAAACCAGATCGAGCTCTTTTATGGCAACAAAGTAAGCGAGAGTCTCATAAAGTGGAGCATATTATTCGTTGGTTTACGATTTTGTTCGCTTTGGGAGTTATTGTTGCTGTGGGGATTTGGTGGCAAAAAAATGGGGATAATCAACAAGTATTTTCGACAAATACTCCTGCTACTGATTTGTCACTTAACCAGATACCGACAATTGAAACCACAGAGCTTAAGTTAACTGATATATCTAAAATGCAATCTTTATTAAGTCCCAAACCAGAAATGTCACCTTTGGAGAAAACTGGTGACTGAGCGAATTCAAGCAATCCGTGGAATGAATGATATTTTACCTGATGCAACAGCATTATGGCGTTCTATTGAACATGTGTTTGTGAATACCTTGGTCAGTTATGGTTATCAGGAGATACGTTTTCCATTTATTGAAAGCACTCAGTTATTCAAGCGTACTATAGGTGAGGTAACAGATATAGTCGAAAAGGAAATGTATACTTTTAATGACTTAAATGGAGATAGCTTAACCCTTAGACCTGAAGGAACCGCTGGTTGTGTTCGTGCCTGCCTGGAAAATGGATTATTACATAATCAGCAACAAAAATTATGGTATATGGGCGCAATGTTTCGAC
>JACPOX010000244.1 GCA_016191305.1 Legionella longbeachae
CTTAATCGAGATGACTGATGAGGTAAGTAAATTAGTACTTCGTGATAATTTTTTGCAAACTCGAGCTATAAGTTTGTCAGTATCACAACCTTTACAAGCACTTGAATTACAAAGTCGCTACATCAATGAATTAGAACGTAACGGAAAAATTGATCGAAATTTGGAATATTTGCCAGATGTTAAAGTGTTATTGGAACGTAAATTAATGGGTAAAGGACTTATGCGTCCGAGTATTGCTGTACTAATGTGCTATAGCAAGACTATTTTGAAAGAACAGATTCTGGCCTCAGGCGTGCCTGAAGAAAGCTATATGGCGCAGTTTTTAATTAGTTCATTTCCCAAGCCATTACAAAAGCGATTTAGCAAACAAATGCAGTCTCATCCGTTGAGAAGAGAAATTATAGCAACTAGATTAAGTAATATAATAGTAAATGAGATGGGCTTCACGTATGTCTATCGTTTACAGGATGAAACCGGAGCTCCAGTTTCTGCAATTGTCAGAGCTTATATGATTGCTCGTAATGTACTTAATTTAGAATCCGTTTGGAAACAAATAGAAGAATTAGGTACTCAAATCAGTGCTCAAAAACAAATTGAAATGATGATGCTTTATGCCAGACTTTCAAGACGTATTACGCGTTGGTTCTTGCGTAGTCAACGTAGAGCTGTAGATATTTCTGAGATTGTAAAACTCTATTCCCAAGGGGTTGTCGAACTGAAAATGTCTATCCCAAGTATTTTAAGTGAAGAACGCCGCATTAAATATGATGAACATTATCAAGGACTAATTGATAGTGGTATTCCACCACAGTTAGCACATGAATTAACTGTAACCCGAGGATTATTTGCTGCCACTGACATAATAGAAATTGCGTATAAAAGAGATATGAAGGTAGCTCAAGTGGCTGAAATTTATTTTGGAATTGATGAGTACCTAGATCTTTCCTGGATAAGAAAGCAAATTATTATACACCCTAGTGAAAATCATTGGGAATCTCTATCCAGAGAGGCGTTGCGAGATGATTTGGATTTGCAACAACGTCAACTTACAGCTGGATTGATTAACTCTGATGATGATAGTCCAGATTTACAAGCTCGTCTTGCATCTTGGGGAGAGTCACATCGGGGACTGATACAGCGTTGGCGTTATATTTTAGCTGATCTAAAA
>JACPOX010000245.1 GCA_016191305.1 Legionella longbeachae
CTTCATCTAAACCATTGTTATGATTACTAGGGTGGGATCTACAGTGTTGGCGATATTCGAGATGATGTTTGTTATGTTTATGATGTAAACCATCATTATAACGAGAAAGCATTTTTTGTTGCAGACTAGCTGCTGTACGTTGGATCTTATCAGGCATGTTCTTTCCTTTATCGAGGTTAATAAACACTACTTATTACCTAAGGCACGATAACAAGCTCCATAATCTAATTATAGACTGTAAAAAAAACTTAAAAAAAGAAAAATGAGCTAACAAAGAGTTTAGTACCAAAAATGAAATTTTCTAAGCCCCATGATATAATGCTGTAATATTGGGCGGTATGTGGTTGTATGATTCAAATTAATAGGCTCCACCAATTTATTGATGACCATAGAGAATCAGCTTTTTCTAAAATTTTTCTTTATGCAAAATCAATCAATGGAAAATTTTTAACTCTTAATCAACGTTCTGCAAAAATGGCTGGCGCTGAAATTAAAGAAATAATTGGAAAAAGTGACACTGATTTATGTTGGAGTCAGTATGCAGACGAGTATCGTAGAAATGATTTAGATTGCATACAATCACAAAAAACAATTTTATGCCAAGAAAAACTACTTACCTGGGATAATAAAAATTTTTTTGAAATAAGTTTAAAAACACCTTTAGTAAACAAAAATAATCATATCGTTGGGATAGCTGGTATGTCGTTTATTTCCAAATGAATCAAAACCGCATGAGCTAAAGGAATTACTAGACTATTTTAATACTTATTTTGAACTTAGCACTAATACTTTAATTTACGATACGACACTAACTAAAAAAGAAACGGAATGCGCCTATTTACTTTGTTTAGGATTATCAGCTAAGACCATCAGTTGTATAATGAATCTTTCAATGAGAACAGTTGAGAGCTATATAGAACAAATTAAAAACAAATATTTAATCGAAAAGAAATCCTTACTGCCAATTAAGTTAGTAAATTCTGGAATTATTAATCTATGTAAATTAAAAAAAATTGCAGATGAATTAGAAAGTACAATCATCAGACAAAATAGAAAATAATCCTTTTTCAGTCGTGTTGCAAAAGTATATCATTTCCTATTCTTAACTAATCCCTACATTAGTTTTTGCAACGTTATGTGCGCTAATATATGGCACTAATGCAGCAATATCAGCTCTACTTGGTGGCATGGTCTGTATTGTTCCAAATGCATATTTCGCGTACAAACTATTTAAGTATCAAGGCGCTCGATCTGCCAAAAAGATAGTAAATAGTTTTTATAAAGGCGAGGCATTAAAGATAATCATATCTATACTCTTGTTCACAGCGGTGTTTATCTCTTTTAGAATTACACCCCTAGCGTTTTTTGTATCATATATCATGATACTCATGACGCATTGGTTTGCCCCGTTGATTATTGTTAATAAACAGAATAGGCCTGAAAGTGACTGAAATGGTATCTAGCACACACTACATCAAACATCATTTAACGTATCTTTCCTATAACGTTAGTGAGATGAAATTGGGTTCAGGTGGAGGTTTCTGGACTTTGAATCTTGACACCCTGTTTTTTTCTATTGTTTTAGGGGTTATAGTTTGTGCTTTAATGTATTTTGGTGCACGTAAAGTTACGACTGGGATTCCGGGTAAAATACAGAATTTTGCCGAAATTATGCTGCAGTTTGCAGATAATCAGGTAAAAGATTGCTTTCATGGTAAAAATGATCTAATTGGTCCTTTGGCATTAACCATATTTTTATGGGTTTTCCTGATGAATTTTATGGATATCGTGCCAGTGGATATACTGCCAATGATAGCTCAAGCAGGCGGCATTCATTACCTAAAGGTAGTTCCAACAAATGATTTAAATATGACTTTTTCTTTGTCAATAACTGTATTTCTTCTAATCATTTTTTATAGTATTAAAATAAAAGGACCTAAAAAGTTCATAAAAGAACTTACCTTACAACCTTTTAATCATCCTGGATTTATACCATTTAACCTGTTGCTTGAATTGGTAGGCTTGATTGCTAAACCTATTTCTCTGGCATTGCGGTTATTTGGAAACTTATATGCAGGCGAATTGATTTTTATATTAATCGCACTGTTAACCTTAAATGCTGCAACAACATCGCCGCTTGGTACCGCGACTCTAGGCACAGCTCAATTTATTTTGGCTCTAGCCTGGTCAATATTCCATATTTTGGTGATAACATTGCAAGCATTTATTTTCATGGTGTTGACTATTGTATATCTTAGCTTAGCACACGAAGATCACTAATCGATTTAATTTTCATCCATTGTAAAGGGGATAAATATGCAAGCTGCTAGTTTGATAGCACAAGTTCAGAGTATGACCGTTATTGCGGTTGCCTTGTTAATTGGTTTAGGTGCATTAGGTACCGCTATAGGATTCGGTTTGCTTGGCGGCAAATTCCTTGAAGGTTCAGCACGTCAACCAGAAATGGTTCCAATGTTACAAGTAAAAATGTTTATTGTTGCTGGTTTGTTAGACGCAGTGACCATGATTGGAGTGGGTATCGCGTTGTTCTTTACGTTCGCAAACCCTTTCCTTAGCAACCTGGGTTCTTGATAACACATGATGAGGGCGCTTGGCGCCCTAAATGTTACAGGAGATATAAACGGTGGAAATTAATTTAACTTTAATAGTACAAATGCTGGTTTTCGCAGCTTTTGTTTTATTCACTATGAAACTAGTTTGGCCTCCATTAGCAAAAGCAATGGAAGAAAGACAAGACAAAATTGCAGATGGTTTATCCGCTGCAGAACGTGGTAGAAAAGAACTGGAATTAGCACAACATCGTGTAAAAGATGAGTTAAAACAAGCCAAAGTAAATTCGGCTGATATCATTGAAAAGGCAAATAAACGTGCTGTCCAAATAATTGAAGAAGCAAAAGAAGCAGCGAAACATGAAGGGCAAATGCAGTTGAAGCTTGCACAAGAACAGTTAGTGCAACAAATAAATCATGCAAAAGATGAACTGCGCAAGCAAGTTGCAAGTTTGGCAATAACTGGTGCTGAGAAAATTTTGATGCGTGAAATAGATGCTAAGGCAAATACCGCATTATTAGATAACTTGATAGAAGAGATTTAAAATGTCTGATAGTACCACCATAGCCAGACCTTATGCTAAGGCACTTTTCGAATACGCTTTAGGGGAAAAGAAATTAGCTGAGTGGTCAACACATTTGATGACTCTTGCCCACGCAGTGTTGACTTCAGATGCCGAGAAATTTATTAACAATCCCGCAACAACTTCGGCGCAGCATATTGAGCTGTTGCAAGCAGTAGTTGGTATAAAATCAAATGAAAACACAGCTCTAAATAATTTGATTACATTATTGGCTGCAAATAGAAGATTAATTTTGTTACCTGAAATTGCTGCACTATATGAAATACATCGTGCCGAGCAGGAAAAAACACTTACTGTAGATGTAATTACTTATTCGGACTTATCAATTACGCAACAGGAACGATTAATAGAATCATTAAGTCAACGGCTGCAGCGCAAGGTCTCGCTAAAAATCAACATTGATCCGTCTTTGCTTGGTGGAGCAATAATTCGGGCGGGCGATTTAGTTATCGATGGTTCAGTTCGAGGCAAGCTTAACAAGCTTTGCACCGACTTGGCCGCTTAATTTAGAGGATAGTTTTCATGTCAGAACAAGTAGCGTTAAATCCTTCTGAAATCAGCGAATTAATCAGAAAGAAAATAGAACATTTTAGCGTAGTATCTGAAGCACGAAATGAAGGTACTATAGTTAGTTTAAGAGACGGTATTGTAAGCTTACACGGTCTCGAAGATGTAATGTCTGGTGAAATGATAGAATTTCCCGGTGGTGTTTATGGTCTTGCACTAAATCTTGAAAGAGATTCAGTTGGTGCGGTTGTTCTTGGTGAATATTCTTCTTTAGCTGAAGGACAAAAAGGAAAGTGTACTGGTCGCATACTTGAAGTGCCTGTGGGTAAGGGGCTTTTAGGTCGTGTTGTTGATGCTTTAGGTAATCCAATTGATGGTAAAGGACCTATCGACGCAGCCAAAATGTCTCCAATTGAGAAAGTGGCGCCAGGTGTTATTGCACGTAAATCTGTAGATCAGCCAGTACAAACAGGATTAAAAGCAATTGACGCGATGATTCCTGTTGGTCGTGGACAGCGTGAGCTAATTATTGGTGACCGTCAGACAGGTAAAACAGCAATAGCCATCGATGCAATTATTAATCAAAAAGGTACAGGCGTTAAGTGTGTTTATGTGGCAGTTGGCCAAAAAGCATCTTCTGTTGCAGCAATTGTTCGCAAGCTTGAAGAACATGGTGCATTAGAGCATACCATCGTTGTAGTAGCAGGTGCCTCCGATTCTGCAGCTCTACAATTTATTGCACCTTATGCTGGTTGTACTATGGGTGAATACTTCATGGAACATGGTGAAGATGCGCTTATCGTTTATGATGATTTAACCAAACAAGCATGGGCTTATCGACAAATTTCTTTGTTGCTGAAAAGACCACCAGGTCGTGAAGCTTATCCTGGAGATATTTTCTATTTACATTCACGTTTATTAGAAAGAGCAGCAAGAATAAATGCTGATGAAGTAGAAAAGCTAACTAAAGGTGAAGTAAAAGGCAAAACAGGTTCATTAACTGCATTACCTATTATTGAAACGCAAGCAGGTGACGTATCTGCATTCGTACCAACCAACGTTATTTCAATCACCGACGGACAAATTTTCCTTGATGTTGATTTATTTAACTCAGGCGTTCGTCCTGCAATTAACTCTGGTCTTTCAGTATCACGGGTTGGTGGCGCAGCACAAACGAAGATTATGAAAAAATTGGGTGGTGGTACTCGTTTGGCATTAGCTCAGTTCCGTGAGTTGGAAGCGTTTTCTCAGTTTGCTTCGGATCTTGATGATGCAACACGTAAGCAATTAGAGCGTGGTCAACGTATCACCGAACTTATGAAACAAAAGCAGTATTCTCCTCTGACTGTAGCTGAAATGGGAACTGCATTGTTTGTTGCTGAAAAAGGTTATTTGGATGATGTACCTGTAAACGAAGTCGCATCATTCGAAGCATCTTTACATGATTATATGCGCAGCTCGCATCCTGATCTGTTGCAATTAATCAATGAAGCTGGTGCTTATGATAATGACATTGAAGCAAAATTGAAGAAAGCTGTAGAAGACTTTAAGCGTACAGCAAGTTGGTAAGTCAATTTAAGGCGAAGTGAGATTATGGCTGGAGCAAAAGAAATACGTTCGAAAATTTCGAGTATAAACAAAACTCGAAAAATTACTCGTGCGATGGAAATGGTAGCAGCAAGCAAAATGCGTAAAACTCAGGAAAGAATGCGCGCATCAAAGCCTTATGCTAGCAAGATCTATGGCGTGGTAAAACATATTGCTCGCGCGCACTCAGAATACAGACATCCGTTCATGAGTCATCGCGAAGTCAATCGTATAGGTCTTATTGTTGTTACTACAGATCGAGGATTGTGTGGTGGTTTAAACGTCAATTTATTGCGTGAAACAGTACGAACCGTTCGGAGCTGGAAGGAACAAGGTAAAGAGGTTGATATTGCAGTCATAGGCCGCAAAGGCCAAGCTTTCTTTAAACGAGTGGGCAGTAATGTGCTTGCTTCGAAAGATCATCTTGGCGATACACCCAGTATTAATGACCTTATTGGTATTGTTAAAGTCATGCTAGATGCATTTAACAATGGTACTATTGACGCACTGCATATTGTATACAACGAATTTGTTAACACCATGACCCAAAAGCCTGTGGTGAAACAATTATTACCATTGCCTAAATCAGAAGATGACAGCAAGACAATGGGGCATCATTGGGATTATATTTACGAACCTGATGCTAAAGAATTGCTGGATAATCTTTTAGAACGTTATATTGAATTACAAATTTATCAAGCAGTAGTTGAAAACATTGCTTGTGAGCAAGCGGCTAAAATGATTGCAATGAAAAATGCAACAGATAATGCCGGTGATTTGATTAAAGAATTTCAATTGGCTTATAACAAAGCCCGACAAGCTGCTATTACACAAGAGTTGGCAGAAATTGTCGGTGGTGCAGCAGCTTTATAAGAGGGTATAAAATGAGCTTAGGAACTGTAGTAGAAATTATTGGCGCGGTTGTGGACGTTGAATTCCCCCGTGATAATGTCCCTAAAATCAATGATGCATTGAAACTGGTTGATGGTGATTTGGTTTTTGAAGTACAGCAACAGCTGGGAGATGGTGTAGTCCGTACTATTGCTATGGGCACAACCGATGGCCTTAAGCGTGGATTAAAAGCAGAAAACACTGGTGATCCTATTCAAGTCCCTGTTGGTAAAAAAACTTTGGGGCGGATCATGGATGTTTTGGGTCGTCCAGTTGATGATGCCGGTCCAATAGGAGCCGAAGAACACTGGTCTATCCATCGTAAGCCTCCATCTTACGAAGAACAAGCAGGGAGTCAAGAGCTGCTTGAAACCGGTATTAAAGTGATTGACTTGCTTTGTCCTTTTGCTAAAGGAGGTAAAGTTGGTTTGTTCGGTGGTGCTGGTGTAGGTAAAACAGTTAACATGATGGAACTAATTCGTAATATTGCGATCGAACATAGTGGATACTCAGTATTTGCTGGTGTCGGTGAGCGTACTCGTGAAGGAAATGACTTCTACCATGAAATGAAAGATTCTAATGTATTAGATAAAGTATCTCTGGTATATGGTCAAATGAATGAGCCACCAGGAAACCGTTTGCGTGTTGCGTTAACTGGTTTGACTATGGCAGAAAAATTCCGTGATGAAGGCCGTGATGTCTTGTTATTTGTTGACAATATTTATCGCTATACACTAGCAGGGGTAGAAGTATCTGCTCTGTTAGGTCGTATGCCTTCTGCTGTAGGTTATCAGCCTACACTTGCTGAAGAAATGGGTATGCTCCAAGAACGTATTACTTCTACTAAAACTGGTTCTATTACTTCTATCCAGGCAGTTTATGTACCAGCAGATGACTTGACCGATCCATCGCCAGCAACTACTTTTGCTCACTTGGATGCGACCGTTGTATTATCACGACAAATTGCTGAGTTAGGTATTTATCCTGCGGTAGATCCTTTGGATTCAACATCTCGTCAATTGGATCCATTAGTAGTAGGCCAGGAACATTACGATACAGCTCGCCGTGTACAACAAACATTACAACGCTATAAAGAATTAAAAGATATTATTGCTATTCTTGGTATGGATGAATTATCTGAAGAAGATAAACGTGTTGTAACTCGGGCGCGTAAAATTCAAAGATTCTTGTCACAACCATTCTTTGTTGCAGAAGTCTTTACAGGTTCTCCAGGAAAATACGTGTCTCTTAAAGATACAATCAAAGGATTCCAAGGAATTCTTGCTGGTGAATATGATGACTTACCTGAACAAGCATTTTACATGGTTGGAAGCATTGAGGAAGCGGTTGCTAAAGCGAAAACCTTATGAGGCAAGCAGATATGACTATAACAACGCACTTGGATATTGTTAGT
>JACPOX010000200.1:0-1177 GCA_016191305.1 Legionella longbeachae
GGGGATGTGTTGCAAGCCAAGAAGGTGAAGCCATTGTTAAAAGAGCACCTTTTGTCGATATCGTTTTTGGGCCCCAAACATTACATCGACTTCCCGCGCTACTCAATGAACGCCTTGAAAAGAAAAAGTCCGTTGTTGATATTAGCTTTCCAGAAATTGAAAAATTTGATCACCTTCCTGCACCCAGAGCAGAAGGACCAAGCGCCTTTGTCTCCATTATGGAAGGATGTAGCAAATATTGTAGCTTCTGTGTCGTACCTTATACACGTGGAGAAGAAATCAGTCGCCCCTTTGATGACGTGCTTGCCGAATGCTATCAATTAGCTACCCAGGGTGTAAGAGAAATCAACTTGCTTGGACAAAATGTTAATGATTATCGCGGGACGATGGAAAATGGTGATATCGCTGACTTAGCACTATTGATTCATTACCTTTCAGCAATAGATGGTATCGGCAGAATTCGTTTTACCACCTCACATCCTTTAGCTTTCTCTGATAATTTAATTAATGCTTATGCAGAAGTTCCAGAGCTTGCCAATCATTTACACTTACCTATACAAAGTGGTTCAGACCGAATTTTAGGTTTAATGAAACGAGGTTATACCGCTTTGGAGTTCAAATCCAAAATCAGAAAATTGCGTAAAGTTCGTCCTGATATTCGCCTATCTACAGATATTATTGTCGGATTTCCAGGAGAAACTGACAAAGACTTTCAAGACACGATGGATTTAGTTCATGAAATAGGTTTTGATACTTCATTTAGTTTTATTTATAGTCCAAGACCAGGTACACCCGCAGCCAATTTGCCGGATGACACACCAGTCGATGTGAAAAAACAAAGATTGCAAATACTGCAAAACCGGCTTTTATTACAAGCTTCTCGATACAGCCAATCAATGATAGGTAGCACTCAGAAGATATTAGTTACTGGAAATTCTAAAAGAGATTCCCAACAACTTGCTGGTCGCACCGAATGCAATCGAGTAGTAAATTTTGATGGCCCCTCTCATTTGATAGGACAATTCGTTGATGTTCTTATCGGTGAAGCCCTACCAAATTCATTACGGGGACGTCTCAGTGAAATTGAGACAGAAACAATTTAATGATAGAACACATTCAAAAACAATTAAGCATTCCTCGCGAGTATCATAATCAACGCATTGATAGTGTGCTCGCA
>JACPOX010000200.1:1185-2810 GCA_016191305.1 Legionella longbeachae
CATTGATAGTGTGCTCGCACAATTACTTCCCGATTACTCTCGTTCACAAATAAGTAACTGGATTAAAAACGGCTCAATAACAATCAATGACAAACCCTGTAAACCAAAAGATAAAGTTTTAGATAGTGATCTCATTGAAATAAATGTTGATTTTACTTTAATGGACAATAATTTTGATCATTGTATTCCTGAAGAAATTCCATTAAATATAGTTTTTGAAGACAATGATATTTTAGTGCTAAACAAACCAACTCATTTGGTAGTTCATCCAGGGGCCGGAAACAAAGAACATACTTTAGTGAATGCATTGTTATACCACGATTGCTCCTTACAGCATTTACCAAGAGCTGGCATTATTCACCGCTTAGACAAAGATACAACAGGTTTATTAGTGGTAGCAAAAACGCTAACAGCCCATACCTCGCTAATACGCCAAATGCAAGCCCGAGAAATACAACGCCATTACATTACTTTAGTGCAAGGTCATATTATTTCCGGAGGTACAATTGATACAGGCTTTGGCCGACACCCTAGAAATAGATTAAAAATGACGGTCCTAGAACAAGGAAGACAAGCTGTTACTCATTATACTATAAAAAAACAATATGGAGACTTTACCTTATTGGATGTTAAATTGATGACTGGACGTACTCATCAAATTAGAGTGCATTTAGCCTATATCAACCACCCCGTGGTTGGCGATCCACTTTATGGTGGGCGGATGAAATTTCCCGCCAATGCATCAGAACAATTACGTACTCTGCTCCAACAGTTTAAAAGACAGGCATTACATGCAAGTACTCTTTCATTTTATCATCCAAAAACAGAAAAAGAGTTGACGTTTAACGCCCCAATACCCGATGATTTAAACATTCTTCTTAAAACATTGGACGAACATTATGGAGACTAGAGAAGCTAATTGGCCAGCACCGAAAAATATTAGTGCATTAAGTACAACTCGCCTTTCGGGATTCAGCCAGGCACCATATGACAGCAATAATCTGGGATTAGGCATAGGCGATAATGATCAGCATGTGTTACAAAATCGACAACAACTGGTTGAACTACTACAACTACCCAATGAACCTCAGTGGTTAAAACAAACACATGGGACACATTGCGTTCTTGCAGAAGAAGATACGAATCGAAACGCAGATGCAGCTATAACCCGCTCGGTGAAGCATCCTCTCGCTATTCTCACAGCTGACTGTCTGCCTATTATGCTTTGTAATATTCAAGGCAATGAAATTGCCGCCATTCATGCAGGATGGAAAGGATTAACGCATGGTATTATTGAAAACACTGTTAAGAAAATGAACAGCCAGGTATCTGACCTATTAGCTTGGATTGGTCCATCTATTTGTCAAAAATGCTATGAAGTGGGTGATGAAGTATATCAAACATTCACCCAAACATATCCTTTAAGTAAACAAGCATTTAAATCTGTGAATTCAAAATGGCTAGCCAATTTATCTTTAATTGCTGAAATAGTTTTGACTACAATAGGCATAAAAGCGGTTTATCAGTCCGAATTATGTACTTTTGAGTTAAAAAACGAGTTATATTCCTATCGAAGAACGCCACAAACAGGTAGAATAGCTACCTTAATCTGGTTTAATGATCAA
>JACPOX010000119.1 GCA_016191305.1 Legionella longbeachae
AAAGAGGGCATTCTTTTATTCCTAACAAGTCCTAATGCACCGAAGCATAACACTGGAATAGCGAGAATTAACGGTCCTGGAATCCATTGGGCTGTTATAATACCAATAAAACCTGATAGACCAAACTGACAGGCTCCTAACAATGCCGTCGCAGTTCCGGCCTGATGTTTGAAATCCTTTAAAGCTAGGGCTGTTGCACTACCCATACTTAGTCCAATGCCGACAGTCAAACTAAACATTGGAATCATAAAACGTTCAACACTGAGTTGATGAAGATTTAAAGCGATCATTAAAAGGCACGAACTAATAATCCAAAGCAAGCCTAAACGTACTATTTTTTCCAATGGATAAGAGTAGGTCAAGCGTACTGCAATAAGATTAGTAATAAATACAGTCAGTGCATTAAGACCAAACCACACACCGTATTGAGTGGGGCTGAGTTGCAGTTGACTCATTAAAATACCAGGTGATAAAGCACAAAATAAATACAAACCAAGTAAACACACTGATGCTATAAGAGAGTAGTGACGAAAAACAGAATTCGTAAGGATATGCTTTGTTGTTCTGAAGAGATTGAAATGAGAGGAATCTTGTTTAGAATAATCATATTCAGGAATACTGTAAAATGCTACGACACTCATTATAAGGCCAAGCAGTGTTAAAAAATAAAAGCCACTACGCCAATCTTGGGTCCGATCAAGCAACAATCCACCTATAACTGGCGCAGAACTAGCAACCATTGAGTTTGTTCCACATAAAATGCTAAATAGACGAGCGCAGACATTTGTTGAAAAATTATCTCGTATTATGATGAAGCACAGCAAATAAGTGCCGCATGCTCCTGCTGCTTGAATTATCCTTGCAATAATTAATGTGGGTATCGATAGGGCAATTGCTGAAAGCAGTGATCCGATAAGAAAAAGCAGTGCGGCATAAAGAGTAATGAGTCGGCGTCCAAAACGATCCGCTAAAGGCCCCACAATCAATTGTCCTAATGCTACGGTCAACATAAATACATAAAGACTTGCTTGCATTATGCTTCCATCTGTATTAAAAAAGTGACTCATTATTGGAATTGCTGGAACAAAAACATCCATGGCAAAGGAAATGCTGATAATAAGTGGAAACAAATGAAAAAGACATTGTTTTTCTGTCCAACGGATTGAATTCAATTAAGGATTATCCTGTTAACATACCATTTTCAGGCAAAATAAGAACAATTAGGGTTTAATTATAACTGATTTACTTTAAAGCGAATATGCTTTCATTATAATTTGAACTATATTTAGATAACTTCCTTACTAATAACATTCAAAGGAATTATGATGAAGTTTTTTCAAAATAAAAAAAATAACAATGAATGTTTTACAAAACAAAATTTACTCGATGCAAGAAAAAATCCAGCGAATATTAAAAAAATTACGAAAAATTTTAGCAAAATTCAATGCGAAAAATTTTTTGATGCTTTATATGACAAAAATAGTTTTCAAATCAATCCACAGGGGTGGGTTAAGTATCCCAGTCAATATGGAGAAGAATGGATGACTCAAGCTGAGTTTGAGCGTCAATCTCAAATCCGTTCGGATGAATATGATAAGAAAAAAGGAATTCACCGCCCACAACATCAAAGGAACTAAGATGTATAACTCAAAATTTTTTGAAAAATATAAAAATAATATTGAGACTTTTAACACAAAATTAAGTAAGGCAATAGGTATTATTGAACAAAACCAATCGGTTCTTGCAAAACAGATATTAAAGGTTATTTCTTCAAAAAAACTTATAATTTCTTCTTTTTTTAATATAACTCAAGAGTATTTTCTTCGAATGAGGAAAGATATAGAGGAAGAAAAGGGTGAAATTTTATCGATAGACTTTCCTCCGCATATTTCAACTATACGAAAGCTTGAATCTCATGTGGACGGTATTATTTATGATAACAAAATCATTTATATTGACTCTAAAAAAAAACCTCAAGCTATTGCAAACATTTTAGTTCATGAAATTTGTCATTTTCTTAATGTTAATATACATAATCAAGAGAAACTAAATAATGGTAAAGATATTGCTAATTATTGTGATGAAGTAAGAGCTAGGACAGGAGAAAAAATATTTGAAAAAAATGGGCATTGTTTGACACGAAGTAATATAAAAGAAATACACAAAAACGTCACAGATTTATATCCTGAATTTTTAGTGGACTATGAATACGCATCTAAATTGGGATATATTT
>JACPOX010000201.1 GCA_016191305.1 Legionella longbeachae
GTTTAACTTTATATTGGAGCGAATATCTTCATTGATAAACATTTGAAACGCGGAAGCAGTTTGAGTAAGAACGGTAACTTTTTCAGATTCAACAAGTTGATAAAACTGCTTAGTATCTCGGGTGACTTCATATGGAATTACTAGCAAAGTCCCGCCAAATAAAAATGCCCCCCAAATTTCCCAAACAGAAATATCGAAGCAAAAAGTATGAAAAAGACTCCATACATCTTGGGGTGAAAACTCAAACTGTTTTTTTAGGGATTCAAACAAACAAATAATATTCTCATGTGAAACACCAACCCCCTTGGGTTTACCAGTCGAGCCAGAAGTATAAAGAACATAGGCTAAATCCTGTGGATTCACCTGATGATTTATAGGCTTATTAACAAAACTGGCTGACTGGGTTATTTGCTCGTCATCCATATAGATAATTCGTTCAGCCATAAAGTCAAGATTTAAAGCATCATGTATTTTATGAGTTAACAGTAACGAGGCATTACTATGATTAATCATGTAATTAATGCGTTCCTGAGGATACTTGGGATCAATGGGAACATAGGCCGCCCCCGCTTTTAGAATCCCAAGGATCCCAAAAATCATGTCCTGGCTTCTATCAACACATAAAGCAATTAGGGTGTCAGGTGGCAATTCACATCCATATAATTGCAGGTATTGTTCTCTAATATAGGATGCCCATTGATTACTACGTTCTTGTATCGTTGCATAGTCATATCGATTGGCCTCGTAAACCAAGCCTATTTGTTGTGGATGCCGAGAAACAGTATCTGCAAACAATTCACCTAGTGAGGCAGTGACTACCCGGTCAAGTTTTGCAGTAAAATACTTCTCTTTCATCCGTTGCATTTCAATATCATCTATTAAACGAAATGATGAAACCAATCCTTCGGGATTATTCAGAATATTTTTTAACAAAATCATAAAACTACTGGCAATTCGCTCAATAATTTCTTGTTCAAATAATGCCTCTCTGTATTCAAAGTAGGCTGTGATGCTTTCCTTACTTTCTTCCAACATAAAAAGAGAGAGATCAAACTTGGCTGTTTTAGAAAAATAATGATGTTCTTGTTCTGATGTTAATCCTTCGAGCATCAATTTTACTTTCCCAGTATTAGCCCAAACAAACATGGTTTGAATTAATGGATGTTGTCCTGAAGCTTTTCTGGCAATATTTAATTTAGGAGCGATATGTTCAAATGCTACTTCCTGTTTGCAAAGAGAAGAAAAAACTTGTGATTTTACTCGTGACAACAAATCAAGAAAATGTTCCTCTTCCTTTAAAATAACTCTCACGGGTAAAGTATTGATAAAATAACCCAAGATTTGTCGTTCAAGATCATGTTCCCTATTTGCAAAAGGAACACCAATAAGGATGTCTTGGCTGCGCGTATATTGACTTATTAAAATGCAGTATGTGGCGTAAAGAACATGAAAAACAGTCATTCGATGCGCTTGTGCAAATTCATTCATCTTAACGCAAGTTGCTTTATCCAAACTAAAATAAACACGATTTCCGGAAAAAATATCGACCTTCTTTTGACTCTGAGGTGTTGTTAAAAAATTTAATCCTGAGTATCCTTTTAATGTTTCAGCAACAGCATCCACTTTTTCACGGTAAGCTGAAGATAAAAAATGCTCCTTTTCAACCTGAATGTGCTTAAAATAAGAGGACTTAGATTGTTTGCAGACAATTTCCTCTCCTCTCATGAATTGGTTGTAAAAACCATTCAAATCATTAACAAGAATAGAGAATGATGTTCCATCAGTAATAATGTGATGGATAACGATAATCAGGATAAACTCATGATCACTTATTTTAACGAGTGACACACGCATCAAGGGGGCACGTTTTAGATCAAATCCATTACTAATTTGCTTACAAATATACTCATCTATATGTTCCGTATTCAGTTCACTTATGACTTCAAAATCTAACACTGCCTGTTGATGTAACGTCTGAAAGATATTTCCTTGCTGATCTTTATCAAAAGAGGTGCGCAATATTTCATGCTTCTCCATTAAAGCATAAAATGCCTTTTTTAATGTGTTTATAGAAAGAAAGCCTTTAAGAGAATAAATCAGATGTTCGTTATATGCTGATCGAGCTGCACCGTCCATTGAATGAATAAACCATAGTTCTTTTTGACCAATGGATAGCTCATATTTTTGTACTTCAAGCTCTTGTCGATTTGTAAGTATTATTTCAGACATGTTCCACCTTTTTTGTACTTATATAACGAAGCATTTCTCCAAATTCATTATTTTGGATTACTTCTTCTAAATTCATATCAATGAGCAATGAGGTTTTAATGTGTTTCAGTAAATCAATAAAAGACAATGAATCGCCTCCAAGCTCTAGGAAATGCGAAGAATCATTTAGTTCTGCTGCAGATACTCCAAGAACCTTTGACCACATGTCTTTCAACTGATCTTGCAGAGGTAGATCTGGAGCCACAGATACATTCTCATTGTAAACTGTTGTTTGATTTGAATTTGACCTTTCAATCACATATTGTTTTTTTGTAAAACAATAGCTCGGGATACGTACTTTTCGTGAACTTTCTGGAGTAACATTGATAGAATCCCAAACTATAGGTAAACCATTAGACCATAACCAGCCTATTGCTTTTAGAAAAACAAACTCGGCACTTTGTTCTTTTTCCGGAAGAATATGAACTATTGTATCCAAAGAACAATCTACGTTCTGCGGCTTGTCCGCGGAATTCAGCGATAGTACTAAATTCCTGGATCCCGCGGACAAGCTGAGGGACGTAGAAGCACAGAAATTCTGGTAGAAACTTTTATCTTCTTTAACCTCACCCGCCAATAACCCCACAAGTGCATCCTCAAAAGAAATATCACCTGCAAGTACTTCAGCTAAATAAATTCCAGAACCCTGAGCAATTAACTGATAAGACTCTACTTTTGTTGAAAGCAATAATTGCATCATTGCGTATTGAATCGAAAAAGACACACATTTGGAAAAAAATTCAGTGGACGAATCAGATGACTCAATTTTAATATCAATACCATACTTATCCTGAATAATCCCAACACAAAAATCAAAAGAGTCTTTAAATTTTGGATATTTATGATACAAGCATTCAAATGGATCAAATGTGACGATTATATAGTCTGACAATATAAAAATAACTTGTGGTGTTTCTTGAAAATCTCTTTCATGAAGATACGAAGAACAAATACGAGCATTGTATTTTTGCTCATCATCACTAACAATGAACAGTCCTCTCTCTTGAAATTCTGCTCGGCCTTGCTGAGCCGTAAAGGCAATATGAGGCAACGTAGTCGGTTCAATCAAATCAATGTGTTTTTTTAATTTATTAGTGTTTCAAAATTTAATGTTGCTGGAAGAACTTTATGCTTTAAGGCAAAAACTGTCTTCATTAACCCAAAAACACCAGCCGCAGAATCGGTATGCCCTATATTGGTCTTAACTGATCCGATTGTACATCTACCTTCCTGATCAGTATATTTTTGATATACATTATGAAGCGCAGTCCATTCAATCGGATCTCCTAACTGAGTGCCTGTGCCATGCGCTTCAATATAACTAATATTATCTGGTGAACAATTTGCATTCTTAAGTGCTTTTTCAATAACAGCCGATTGTCCATCAACACTTGGCGCTGTAAAAGCCATTTTAGAGGAACCATCATTATTTATAGCCCCACCTTTAATCACTGCATAAATAGTATCTTTCTGTTCAATCGCATCACTAAGTCTTTTTAAAACAACAATACCCACTCCGCTCGTTACGACAGTACCTTTAGCACGAGCATCAAATGCTCGACAATAACCATCAGGGGATTCAATCATATCTTCTTGATATTCATATCCATGATTATAAAAAAGCGAAACGCCGCCAGCCAAAGCCATATCGGAACTACGAGTTTTAAGACTTTCACAAGCCATCTGCACTGCAACAAGAGAACTAGAACAAGCTGTTTGCAAAGTAATACTTGGCCCAGTCAAATTTAATTTATATGATGCCTTGGTGCTGAGAAAATCCTTTTCATTGCCAAGAATGGCTTGAAACCAATTAGTCTGCGCTATTGGTGAAGCATAAAGGTGATTCATAAAATAGTCATTTCTACCTTGAGTAGCAAAAACGGCAATATCTCCTTTAAACTTTTCAGGAACATTTCCACTATATTCTAAAGCTTCCCAGGCACACTCTAAAAACTGCCGCTGTTGTGGATCCATAATTTCGGCATCTTTTACTGAGTAACCAAAAAAACTTGCATCAAAGCTAAAAGGATCCTCATAAATTGCGCCTCGTTTTACGTAAGTATCACGGGCAAGTAAAGATTCGTTTATAGAGTTTGCTCTGAGTTCTTCTGCAGATAATTGACGTAAATTAGTTCCCTCATTAATGAGAAGCTCCCAAAAAGATTCAGGATCCTTTGCTCCTGGAATTCTACATGCCATTCCTACGATGGCTATAGGCTCATTAAACTGAAACTCTGCTGTTGTTTGTTGCTCAATTTTTTGCTCTTCCATTTGATTGGAGTTTTTCTTGGAGGTCGCAATGAGTGCTGAAACTCGCTCTGATAGCTGCGTCAATGTTGTATGTTGAAATAGTTCAACAATATTAAGTGTTATGGCAAAAGCATCCTCAAGTTCTTTTCTAACCATCATCGCCGCTAAGGAGTTACCACCTAAATTAAAAAAGGAGGCATCCTTTCCGAAATGATTAAGATTTAGAATTCTGGACCAAATTGAAGAAATAGTCTGTTCAATTGATACCGATTTAGCTTGTGAGCTATTTGTATTCTCTAATTGAAACTCGGGAGTCGGTAATGCTTTTCTGTCTAACTTACCATTAGTGGTCACAGGCAATGTATCTAAATAAATAAAGATACTGGGAATCATATAATCCGGTAATATGGATGCTAGATGTTTACGAATCAGATTATCATCAAATTTATTATCTGCTACGTAATAAGCAACCAAGTAGGAAAGACTATCATTTTTGTGAAGTAGCACTACGCTATGTTTTATTCCTGGAAATTCTAATACCTTGGTTTCTATTTCCGCTAATTCAATACGATATCCTCGAAGTTTCACTTGAAAATCATTGCGTCCGGCATATTCAAGATTACCGTCTGGCAACCATTTTACCAAATCATTGGTTTTATAAATTCTTGGATATCGCGCACCACTTTGATTAAAAAATGGATTAGCAATAAATCGTTCTTGAGTCAATTCAGAATTATTTAAATATCCTCTAGATAAACTAGGTCCTCCAACATAAAGCTCACCAATAGCACCGATAGGCAACAGCTGGAGGTATTTATCAACAACAACACCAATTCGATTTGAGTAAGGTCGACCTATGGGAACTGAATTTAATAAACTAAAATCATCATGAAGCACATATGTAGTACAGAAAGTACTATTTTCTGTTGGTCCATAAGCATTGATTAAATTTTTGGGTTTATATTCAGAATTGAGTAAATTAAGCATTATATTTTTAGTTAATGCTTCACCACCAACCAGTAAAAATTTTAATGGAGCAAACACTGTTTCATCAAGCGTATACAATAAATCAAACAATGCCCTTGTTATCAGTAAGATGCTAAGGTTTTTTTTATCAATTGTTTCTTTAAATAGAGTTGGATTAGATAATAATTCGAAAAAATTATCTGGAATAAACAAGCGCGCCCCATTTAATAATGAACCCCATAGCTCGAATGTGGTTGAATCAAAAGAGACATCGGAAAAAAATGCCATTGTATCTGATTCATCCGCGCAAAAATAATTTGCACATACTACTTGTGATATCACATTGGCATGTTGCGCTAATACACCCTTAGGCGTCCCAGAGCTTCCAGAAGTGTAAATAACATATGCTAAATCAGTTGGGCTAAGATGAATATATAAATTACTCGGATCTTCTTTCAAGAATAATCGCTCATCAAGCAAAATCTGCTGGAGAGCAGTATGATTTTTTTTAAATTGTTCCGATAAATGACTCTCCGTCAAAATGAGTTTGCTGTTTATATCCGTTAAGATATGTTGGATACGATTGACAGGATAGTCTGGATTAACTGGCACATAAGCCCCACCTGCTTTTAATATGCCTAATATTCCAATAATAAAGTCCGCACTTCGTCCTACACTAATGGGAATCAATGTATCTGGTTTTAATTCTTTTTGTGTTACTGATTTGTATTGACGCCGGATATATCGGGCTAATTGATTTGATAATTCATTAAGTTCGGAGAAGCTAAGGACCACATCTTTATACTCTATTGCAATGTGATTTGGTGATCTGGCCACTTGTTCTTCAAAGAGTTGGCATAGTGTTTTGAATTCATAAGACATCGATTCAACTGCCTTATAATCGTAAACTTTTTTGCTATATTTCTCGGGAGTCAGGTAAGATTCCTTTTTCAAATCAGCACCAGTTTTTTCTATTATTTTTATATTGTTTGATGACAATTTAAAACTCCCTCTTATCTACAGATTGTGGCTCTTTCACCTAAGTATAAAAAACCATCCTTTTTGGCATTCAGGACTACTGACTACCCGTACGTGCAAACCCAATGCTTTTACTTTTTACCGTTAATTTACGTAAACTAAAAATACTTATAATGAGCAGCGCAGTGCAAAATAAGAATGCGATGCCTACACCATAAAAATTCAAACCACCAGTCAATAACGGACCGATACCCCAGGTTATAGAGGATAAGGCAGCGACAACGCCCATGACACGTCCTTGCCAATTGCTTTCAGTTGTATCTGAAATAAGGGTTAAAAGTGCTATATACATCAAGCCCGTAGCAGCTGAGATGCAGGTGAATAAAATCACGTTTAATACAAAAGAATGAATGCATAGAGAGATGACAAAATAAGCGATCTATTGAATAAGCAAAGTACAAAAAACAACATTTATTTTTTCAAAATAATTAAAGAGGTATTTGCCGCCAAACATCAAGGTGATTGAAAAAATGATTGCTTCCATACTTAATAGCATGTCCGTCGATGAACTTTGAGAAGGAAAATACCGACTTAAAAAAACAGGGATATCTGAGAAGAATAAACCAAAGGCCACCATAGAAAATAAGACTGCGAGTAAATAGTTATTTAAGACAGGCTTACTAAATGCAATTTTAATATTTGCAAAATCTTTTATGAGGTTAAATTGTTCTTTCGATTTTTTAGGGATATACGTTTCTTTAAAAAATAATTGAATGCTAACAAATCCAATCGCACTCATAATAGCACCGATTAAAAAAGTAGAAGCACCAACAGGGCCTATATTCACAAGCATTAAAAGCCCGCCTAAAATAGGACCCAAAGAAAATCCAAGGCAATTGGCAAGCATCAAAATCGAGAGATAAAATGACTTATTTTGAGGAGTGCTTATATCTACCGCTGCAGCTTGAGCCACAGACAAAGATCCCGCAGTCATTCCTGAAATAATTCGACCAAAAATTAAAAACCAAATACTACTCCAGTAACAACCCATTGCACTCAAAACAAAGCCTATTGTTAAACCTAACATTGAAATTTTTAGGCCAGGCTTTCGACCATATCGATCGGCAATCCCACCTAAAATAGGTGCAAAGAAAAACATGAACACACTGTAGATCGCCAATAAAAATTCATAGAGCATGTATCGAGACGTAGATGAAACTGTATCAGGTATGATAGTAGTATGCTCTTTTAAAAAAAGGGCTGCAAAAATGGAGAAAGCTATACCCCATCCCATTGAGTCTACGAAGACAACCCAAATTAGGGATGCTATACTTTTCTTTTTATTATTCATTAGTACATTCTCCATATGTCTTGATTTTAAACACTGAGTGTTTATCAAAGGCATTATATACACTTATAATAAACAGGCGCAACTTTAAATCGCGCAAAAAAATCAATTTTAACTCTTTCAATTTAAAAGATTTAGGTGTACTGAATAAGGCAAGTCGCAGGACGTAGAAATCTGAATTGAAACAGCGCCTAGTTAAATTCAGGAAGACGCTTTATCAAAGATAAATTGAGTTTTTCTTTAACTTCAACTGGAGTTAAAACTGAATAACGTACTGAAAATCCGCTTTGATGAATGGTACGATAATCACCATTACTTAATTGACATTGCACTAATTCATTACCTGGAAGCAACTTGCCAATATAGTGTTCATCCAGCACTTTACCTTGCACTATTTTAAGCACAGTAGAAACACGCTCTTCGGTTAATAAGCATGCATCGATGTCTATCTTGATTTGATTATGCTCAGAAAAAATTTGCATCGTATGAGAAACTGGGCCACGAGTATCATGTTCATTTTTAGCTGCCGCATTAGCATAACCGGTATCACCGTTAATAAATACGACTCGCTCATCATCACTACGTATAACAGCAGGATGATCTCCGCAAGGCTGATGCCCCATAAGTACCACTGAAATATCATTTTTTATTAAATAAGAACTCACCGCTTCCGGGACCGAAATAAATTGCCTATTATCATCAAGCATTGATGCAGTCACAACCGTTCTAAATGGGGATGGAATTGTTATTGAAAAAGTATCTAAAGGAGAACTCGCTGCTCGTAATTGCAAAGGTTGTTCTCCAGGATCTGAATCAAGCCATTTTTTTACTTCTTTTTGAACCCAGCGATTAAATTGATTTATCCAAACTCTTGCATCGCTAATAGGCTTATCCGTAGGTATCATCCCAGGAATTCGGCCTGTATTAATTGGAGTTAGTCCTCCATGAACGGCTAAAATCCCCGTATTGGGAATAATAACACCCGCTTGGGCATGTTTGAGATACTCTCCCATCAAGCCATTTGGTGAGGTCAGCTTAAGAAAACTGTCAAGCACCATATGATCTGAAACCTCATGAAGCTCTTTTCCTAATTGAGTTGCCAATTGTTGGGCATGATAAGAAAATGTATATGGACAACTCAAGTTCTCCTCTAGCATCCATTTTAAATAGATAAGTTGACACTCTTTAAGATGTAACAAATTGACATAGTCATTGATATCATTCCCACTTTTAGGAAATTTACCGTTTTTAATCATATGTTTTTTAACATAATCTGATGGCACGGTATGTGGAGCGGACTGCAACCAGTAAGGAGCCGTTCCTCTAATTAAGCGTTCACGAATATATTTGGGATGCAATTCTGTATGAAAACGAGTTTTGCTTGCTTCTCGATTTCCCGCCAACAAAAATACTCGCTCAGGATGGCGCTTTTTGAATGCAACTAAACGTTCCAGTAATTCTAAGTCCCCTACCCCACGATCCGTCAAATCACCACCATAAATAAAAAAAGGATTTTTTGCCATGGGCTGGAAATTTAAGTGTCCTAGCTTATCGAACTCTACAATAGAGCTACGAATGATTGAATTAGCAAATGACGAATAATCTCCTTCACTATCAGTAATATGAAGAACACTAGTTGCATCCGCAAGATGAAGATTAAATTTGACTTTAACTTTAGAACCAAATAAAGCTCGAAACATAATAATGTCGTCCCCTTACGATTAAAAAATACTTATCCAGAATTCCGCTGCATGGTATCAAAGTCGATTGTTATTGGGAATTTATTAAATGGCTAACAAAAATGCAATCGCGGTGGAACGTAGTCCTATATATTTCAATCTATAGATTATTAGGTTAAAGTAATATATTTTGACAGGGAATAATTATGAAAATTATAGCTAAGTCACTTTTTTGTTCTTTTTTTTTTGCAAATATAGCTTTTGCCGATGATCAAATTTCGCAATTTAATACACAAATACAAAGTCAGTTAAGACAACTACAAGCACAACAGCAGCAACAAACACAACAAATGAACACTCAGATTCAAGATCAAATGAAAAAGCTACAAGCTGATTTACAACAACAAATACAAACAACACATAATCAGCTTCAAAATCAGATAAAAACCCTCCAAAACCAATTACAAACACAAATCCAAACTGTAAATACTCAAGTACAACAATTAAAACAAAATATAAAAATACCCGTTACCACCCCAAATCCAGCTTCTCAAGTAAAGAGTTGATAATTTTTAAGTTAGAGTTCTATCAACAGCACAAGGTTTAAACCGGGACATAGATGGATTTACTATTTACATTTACTTTGCTAAGCAAAAATTGTTTTCAAGGTATATAATTTATAGTACGTAGAATTACATAATAACTTTACTCGCTGCAACGAGGATATTGGTGAGGGAACATGGGTAGACAGAACATAGACTATCAAAAAGTTGCCAGGGCTGCCGAAAAAGTTAAAAAACACGGCAAAGAACCATCTCTGACTAATGTATGCGAAGAATTAGGAATCATTACACCTACTCCCTAACTTATCTTCTCTCCTTGAGAAATGGTATCATACCCGTCCTGAATTCCAACGTTCGATTAATGCACCACTTTCTGCAAATATTAATATTAAAACGCATGATATTCTCGAAAAAAATATTGAACTGGAAAAGTCTTTATCCTTGTTACGAGCTACTCTTGAATCCACTGCAGATGGTATAATGATGGTTAATGGTCAAGGACAAGTGGTGGATTGGAACCAAAAATTCGTTGAAATGTGGCGAATCCCTTCTCATATGTTGGAGTCAAGCACGGAAAGTATTAGCTTTGAATATATTTTAGAACAACTTACTGATCCAGAAACAGTAATCGCTGATGTAAAATACCTCTATGATAATCCTGATTGGCAAGGGGAGTTACCAGTTTTACATTTTAAGGATGGGCGGATTTTCGAGCGATTTACACAGCCTCAGCGAGTTGGTTCCGAAATTGTAGGGCGAGTGTATAGTTTCAGAGATATCACCCAAAAACTATTGGAAGAAGATCAGCTGCGTGTTAGAGAAAGGGCTATTGAAGCAAGCACACATGGTGTAGCAATTATTGATATTACTAAATCTAATTTACCAATCATTTATATTAATAAAGCGTTTGAACGCATTACTGGATATAATCAACGACAAATATTAGGCCAAAATATATCCCTTCTACATGGTAGTGGCATAGAACATGTGAATCACAAACGTATTACTTTGGCTATAAAAGAGTTACGTGAGGAAACAGTTGAGCTTGAAAGTTATCGGCGTGGAGGTGAATCTTTTTGGAGTGAATTGAGCGTGGCCCCGGTGAGAGATTCATTTGATAATGTAAAACATTTTATCTGCCTTATTAATGATATCACTCAACGTCGTGAAATGGAGGACCAGTTACTTCAACAGGCTACCCATGACTCTTTAACTGAATTACCCAATCGGGTTTTATTAATAGACCGCGTAGATCAAGCAATTTTACAGGCAAAGAAAAAAGGATCTCTATTGGCTTTTTTATTCCTTGACCTTGATCATTTCAAGATGACTAATGATACCTTAGGCCACAGTATTGGTGACAGGCTTTTACAAGCAGTATCCAATCGCTTGTTAATTGCAACTAATGATTTTGATACCGTCTGTCGCTTGGGTGGTGATGAGTTTGTCATTTTATTGCATGATATCGCTACCGAACAACAAGCACAACAAATGGCAGAGGAAATACTAAAATCCATCTCAAGATCAATTCAGATTGACCAACACAGTCTAAAAATAACAGGCAGCATAGGTATTAGCTATTTTCCTAAAGATGGCGATGATTATGAATCCTTGATGAAAAGCGCTGATTTATCAATGTATCATGCCAAAGACAGTGGTCGAAATACTTTTCGTAGCTATGATAAAGAAATGAACATGCGCGTTATTAACCGTATGCAACTAGACAATGCCTTACGCGATTCACTTAAAAAAAATGAATTTCATCTGGTATATCAACCCCTTATGCATTTAGCTAGTAATAAAATAATTGGTTTTGAGGCATTATTGCGTTGGAATAGTCATTTATTAGGTAATGTGCCTCCTAATGAATTTATTGCTATGGCCGAAGAAAATGGCTTAATATTGGAAATTGGCATGTGGGTTTTAAAAGAAGCATGCAGTCAGCTAGTAAGATGGCATAAACAGGGGTATGATCAATTATCTGTTGCAGTAAATATTTCAGGTCGGCAATTTAGGCAAGCTCATTTGTCTGAAGTGATTGAAAAAACTCTTCTTGAAACTGGCTTAGCTGCAAAATTCCTTGAATTGGAACTCACTGAAAGCTTGCTCGTTGATAACGTCAAACATGCTGTTGAAACCATGTATGAATTGAAAGACATGGGAGCAAAGCTTGTCATTGATGATTTTGGTACGGGTTATTCCAGTTTATCTTATTTAAAACAATTCCCTGTAGATAGATTAAAAATTGATCGCTCTTTTATTAGTGAGTTAGTGAATAAAGAAAATGATGCCGCCATAACTAGGGCGATCATCAACTTAGGACACAGCTTAAATTTGGAAGTATTAGCAGAGGGAGTAGAAACAGAGTTACAACGAGAATTCATCATAAAACACGGTTGTGATTATGCACAAGGATATTTTTTTAGTACCCCCAAAAAAGCTGATGAGCTAATAAATTTCCTTATCGAATACCACTGATTCTATTCTAGACCTCAACAAAAAACCTTTAAACTAAAAATTAGTTGACCTATAGCGTCATCCACTGAGCTTTATACTTTCTAAACGTCCGTTCGGAGTTTTCTAAGATTAAAGTAAAATGGGTATGATTCTTGCTGGGTAAAATAATATTTGACTCAATGAGAGTATTATTATGTTTAAATAACTTAAACTATATCGCATTAGCCACTTAGTTTTAGACGAGGCACACGTTCATTTAAATGAATTTTAGCGGAATGTAAAGCTGGGTAAGTATCGCGGTAGATAAATTAAATAACATGAACTATTCAGCCGAAGAAGTGCTTTAACGCGTCTCGAGAGTTTACGAGACTTGATGAAGAGACCTTGAGTTATAGAATGTTCTCAGCACGAATGGGTTCATATAAAATCATTATTATCTAGGAATAAAATATTCTTAGGTTTTGGCTTGGCTTGTATGCAGGCTACCCGTTACATTGAAAACATATTAGAAATTGACGTTATTTAGATTTGCATCACTTAGTCCCAAGGAGATTGGCATGAAAAAGGTAACCATAATTGGTACCGGTTTGGCAGGAGCCTTAATCGCACTCTATTTGGCAAAAAGAGGTTATCTACTTGAATTATATGATTCAAGACCTGATATAAGATTAATAGAAAAAGATAATGGGCGTTCTATCAATCTTGCCTTATCATGCCGTGGAATAACCGGTTTGGCTGGTGTAGGTATCATATCAGAAGTCAAAAAACTTATGGTCCCCATGCGTGCACGTGCTATTCATGAAATTGAGGGACAAATTAAGTATCAATCTTTTGGCCGATATCATGATGAATATATCAATGCCATTCAAAGAAATGAATTAAATAGATTATTGCTGAATGAGATAGAGAAGTTTAAAACAGTTAAAATCAATTTTGATACCAAATTAATTGATGTGGATTTTGAAAGAAAAATAGCAATTTTTACATCAAAAAACGGGGAGCACCAACAGCTAGGCTATGAATGCTTAATCGGAGCAGATGGAGCTGGTTCCTGTGTTCGTGAAAAATTACAGACAAAACAACTCATTCATGCAACACGCAACTTTTTACCCTATGGTTATAAGGAACTATCTATTGGTGAACCTGCACAAAACCATTTGGCACCTGAGCATTTGCATCTCTGGCCCAGAGATGCTTTTTTATTATTAGGTAATCCTAACCTGAACCAATCCATTACTGGTTCTTTATTTTTGGCTTATGAAGGAAAAAACAGTTTCGCTGAGTTAGAAAATGAGCTAAAAATTAATACTTTTTTTAAAGAATCTTTTCCTGATGCATATACTGAAATGCCTCATTTAATTGAAGAGTTCACAAGTCATCCTACTGGCAATATGAGTACAATTAAATGCGACCCATGGTATTACCAGGATCAATGTCTGTTAATTGGAGATGCAGCTCATGGAGTTGTACCTTTTTTTGGTCAGGGAATGAATAGCGGATTTGAAGATTGCCGCATTCTAAATCAACTTTTGGATCAATATAAGGATGATTGGATAAAAGTAATGCCGGCATTTTATCAAGCAAGAAAAGTAAATACGGATGCTGTCGCACAAATGTCTATGGATAATTTTCATGAGATTCAAACCGACATTAGAGATAAACGATTTAACTTAAAAAAGGAGCTTGAGCATGTTTTAATGCAAAAATACCCAGAACATTATATTTCAAAACATGTATTAGTTATGTTTACCAATACTCCATATGCAGAAGCTCAGGCACATGGGGAGTTACAAGCCGTATTTTTAAATAAAATATGTGAGAATGTGGAGAAAATCGAAGACATTAATTGGGATAAAGTAGAAAATGAATTAAAACATTACGACAAGAAATTGGCGAAAATAATTTGAATTTTTAAATAAATCGAAAATTCAAGGGATTACTTTGTCAAATTTTTGACGCGTGAGTCTATTTTTTGTCATTTTTTACTATTTTTCATCCTTTCATAGGGCGAAAATAGTTCTAAAATAGTACTTATAGCTGTTTTTTTAACGAGAATGGCCAAAAAGCTGGCATGCGAGATGCATTGTTAATATTGTCCAACAAATTCATTCTCATGGAGATAGCTATGAAAACCATACAAGATTACATTGATTCAAAACAACAAGAATTTATGAATCATTCATTTTTTAAATTACTTGAAGAATTAAGAAGTTTAGAAGAGCTAAGTTACTTTGTTCCAGAATTAACCTTTTGGGCTATGACCTTCCAAGATATATTAAGGATCAATGAAGAAAAAGTAACCGACCCCTACCTGAAAAAGGTTGCTCGTCACCACAGACTAGAAGATGCAGGCCATGAAAAATGGTTTCTACATGATAAAAAATACATGGGTGCCATCCATATAGACACAACTAGTGATACTAATGATGTCAGTTGGCTCTACAGTAAAGAAAATCAATTAACTCGTGATGCTGCTTACGCTATTCTTGCGGAAATTTACAAAGCAGATGATCAAATTCTCAATATTGTTCTACTCTTAACTATAGAGTCATCTGGTCATGTTTTCTTTGAAAAAGTTGCCAAACAAGTGAAAAATACTGGAGAAGATAAAAATCTCAAATATTTTTCCACCTCGCATCTAGAAGTAGAAATGGCACATGCTTTATTCGAAGAAGAAATGGAACGCTCTTTATTTTCGCGAAAAGTAGCGATCAATACAAGACGAGAGGCGTTAAAAATGGTTGACCGCTGCTACGACGCGTTTAATAAAATGTTCGATGGATTGATCATAGCTTGTAATCGAAAACTCGAGCTGGCTAAACAAAGGAACCAAAATGCCGCAAACAAAGAACAAGTGGAATACATTTCACATAAAGCAGTGTAAAAAAAAGATAGGACAAGCGATGCTCAGCGATGAGTCTTCGCTTGTTTTTTTTCGTGAAGATTTCGGTAAACTAATTCATTCTGATCCAATGGCTGCCTGTGAACCTACAAACACTGAAGCTGCCCAACTACTTATCCAATATGCTCATGAAAATCAACTGCCCGTGACCCTTCGTGGAAATGGAATGAGTCAAAGTGGACAATCTCTCGCAATTCCAGGGGGATTAATTCTTAGTATGAAACATTTTAACCGTTTAACAGAACCTGATTCGCATTCTATTTGGGTTGAAGCTAACGCTACCTGGGCCTCTGTATTGGATAACACGTTGAAACATAGATTGGTTCCCTTTGTCGTGCCATATAATTGTAATTTATCAGTTGGAGGGGTTATCTCTGCAGGAGGTATCGGTGCTTCCTCATTCAAATATGGTAGTGTGACTACACATATCAAAGGACTTGAAGTGCTGCAAGCGAATGGCGAATTGACTCAGGTTGGTGAGCAATCTCCTTTACTGCAGGCCTGTTTGGGTGGCCAAGGACGCTTTGGTCTTATAACTAAAGCCAATATTACTCTAAGACCTTGTTTAAAGTCTGTCAGAACGTTTTTCTTAGTTTATTTAGATAAGAAAAGATGGCTGCATGATATGCTTCTATGCAAAACAAAGACGGACTATATAGAATCATTTTGTACTCCAGCGATACAAGGAGCGAAATTATCGGAAAAAGGACGAGCCCCTTTTGCCCAATGGCTCTATGCAATTCATGCATCATTAGAATATGATAACCACGCCCCTAATTTCATTGATTTGGGATTAAATCCATGGCAATTACTGCATACCCAGGATGAATTAATTCATTCCTATTTACATCGCCATGATTCACGATTTAGTGCAATGAAAATGACAGGTCAATGGGAATTGCAACATCCATGGTATGAGTGTTTTATTCAAGGTACACAATTAGAAAATCTGGAAGAATTATTAGCTACATTACCCGTACATTATGCAAATGTAGTTCATATTGTTCCAATTGCCCCATGTTCTTCAAGCGGATTTTTTCAACTTCCCAAGAACAAAGATATTTTTTCATTAATGATTCTCAATCCTGGATTACCTCCATCACTGATTCCAAGCTGTTTGGAAACAATCAAAAAGCTGGATGGAACTTTTTTAGATCAAGGTGGAAAACGCTATCTTTCTGGATATTTAGGTGAATCCCCAGATATAAAATTTTGGCGAAATCATTTTGCAGAACATTATAGTGATTGGATTAAACTAAAAAAACTTTATGATCCCCAAAATATTTTTTGCTCTGTTTTGCATCATACTTAAAAAGACTTCTAATAAGACTGGGGCATTCTTGTACGGGCGCTGAGGAATCTTATCATTTCATTGAGTAGTATGGGTTAAGGGCAGCACAAGGAACAAAAAAATGATTCTTCTTTAATTAATAGGACATTTAAGTTGCCACTACATAACAGCACACAATCACTAACCCGTGTATATCCAAATCAAAAATTTATAAGTTAGGAAGCAAATGCAAGGCGACTTCGACACTTTCTCGTATAACCACATCTTTATCTAATAAAAACTCTCTAGCTAAATCATTTGCTTTTTTAGATTTCATTTCACCCAATGCTTCCGCGCAAACATGACGCACAATGCAATCATTTGAATCATTTGATAGTTTACGATAAAGCACATCGATCGACTCTTTAGTTGGAACATTGAGTAAAACAAATGCAATATCGTGCCCAAGCAACGGATTATCATATGAATCTAAGGCGTTAATAAGAATGGAGTTGGTTTCATCATTATCAAAGTTTCGAAGTGTAAACATCGCTCTAAACCGTTCCCATGTGTTTTCAGAACAATCGAATATAATTTTCTCTAATGTTTTGATGTCTTTCTTCTCTTCATAAGATGGAGCCGCATCACCATGCGGAATTATTGTATTTCCGTTCATATAGGTATGTATATATTCAATTTGACGGATGGCTAATTCACAAGTCTCTGAAATTTCGGGAATGGGATCATTTAAAAATTTCTTTAAAACAGGCAAAGACTTCCTGAGACCAAGCCCTCCTAGCATTTCCCCAGCTTCATGCCGCACGATCAAATGTTCATCCATTTTTCCAAGTGTTAAACATAACGTTTCATGAGCAACCGTGGAAACGTTTGTCTCTGGTCGTAAGTAGGCTATCTGCCCTAAGCGAAAAATAGCTTTGTGCTTCAGCAACTCTGAACGATCATCAAGACACTTTACAATTTGGTTGACAGACTCTATTTCTGCAATGGCACCAAGGACATCTAGAGCAAAACATCTAGATGGCAATCCTGCCGTCTTATTGTTTAATATATCACCAAAATAATCGATTGTTTTATTAAGATTAGTTGATCTCACGTCATTACCTCCTGTTAAATAATGAAGCTAATGTCTTTGTCATTCAGCATTGCTAAGAGACCGCCGATTAGTAGTTGCTCAGCTCACCTAAACCAGCTAAAAACAGCTATCAAACACCCCTCTTTTAATTAAATTATAATAGACTATTTTTGCTTTTTCATTTACCTTCATTTATACATAGCGTTGCATTCCTCTGTCCTGCGCCATAACAATACAGACAGTATCACTGCAAAAAAAGAAAAAAGAACGACCAGGGAACTTGCTTTTTTATAATCTCCAGAAAAAACATCCAATAATTCACCGACTATAGGTGTTAGTAACATTCCCAACAAAAGTTGCAACATGTTTACGAGCCCGATTGCGGTTGCTAATAAACTATTATCGACGAGCCGTTTAATAAGAGAAAAACAAAGAGTCACTGCACTTGTGAAGAAGCCCACGAAAAAATAAAAAATTATTTTCGTAACAATATGAGTGACAACAAAATGACATGTAAATAATAAGACGAATTCTATGATTGCAGAAATCATGATGAGCAGAGTAATTTTTTGTGTTTTCATCGCCATTAAGCCATAAAGTGGCCCACCAATTATATAGCCAACTATAATGTATCCGTTAGTAATAGTAGCGTCATACTGGCTAAGATGATAATGTGCTTCAAGAAAATCAACTCTCCAAACATTCGTCAGGACAATCATGTGGGCGAACGCAAACCCACCATAGAGAGCACAAAGCCAAAGATTTTTATTTTTAGAAAGACTTTTAAAATTTGTTATAACCGTATTTATTTTAAGAGAACTGGATTTTGAAACATCGATAATAGTTAACCAAAACAATGTTGTTAAACCTAAACAAAAAATAAAATTAATTAAAATCAAAGAGGACCAATCGACAAAGTGGAGTAGGTAATTTGAAATTAAAACAATGATAAAAACACCTGACACTGACATCATTTCAGTTAAGCTGACTGCGAGTTGATAGAACTTCTTTGGAAGCCATAAATTAGCTAAATATAATGTACCAATAAAGCCACTACTCGCTGCCGCCCCCATACAAAAGCGCCCTGAAACATATAATAAATAATTACTCATCTGGTTTGAAAAAAATATCATCAAAGTTCCGAAACTAAAAAGTAACATAGCGCCAATAAGAATTTTTCTTACACTATAATTATCAATTAAAATTCCAGCTACAATCTGTAACAGTGCATAGGGTAATAAATAGGAGGTATTTAACATACCAATTTCAAAGTCATTAATAAGATAATGACTTTGTAGATAAGGAATTTTTATACTTGGTAAAACTTGAATGCCATATTGGTAAAGCATAAAAAAAGCAGGCAAAAACCAAATGACCCAACCTCTTAATAAACTAGGGAGCTTATTATTCACTATAAAATTCCCATTGCAGTCATACAGGTTTGAATTCCATTAAGGTAAATAAACTATTGGTTGCATAACTGTTTTTAAACTTAAAACCAGTGGGTTCAATTGATTTTTGCCATTCGCTTAAAGTACGTTGTCTTCCTCCTAATAATACCATCATAACAATATCCATGGTTTTATTGGGATGAGGTTTGTCATCATCAGGCATAACTTGTTCTGCAATAAATAATGTGGCATCTTTTGACATTTGTCGTGCGCAGTTTTTTAATATTTTGCTCATCATATCATCATTAAAGTCATGCAAGACTCCTTTAAAAATATAAGCCTCCGCTTGAGGAATAGTCGCAAAAAAATCACCCTCTTGTAGTAAAACCTTATCAGAAAAATCCTTTGAATCTAGGTGTCGAATCACTGATGAAGTAGCAAAAACAATGGCTTGCAAATTGGGGTATTGGTTTGTAATTGCTTTAACCAGTCCTCCTCTTCCTCCCATATCAACAAGCCTGGAAAAAATTGCGAAATTAAATGCATTACTAATTGCGCGATCATCATATGAAGAGAGTTTAGCCATTCCTTTATCAAAATTTTGTTGTTTCTCAGGATTTTTACTAAGATAGCTAAAAAAATCATCCCCATTTTGTATTTCAAAAGCAGATTTTCCGCTCTTTAAGCTTTCATCAAGCTGAGAAAAAGATTGCCACCAACTGTCATCCACCATACATAAGACATCGCGCATGGAATGTGGATCATCATTCCGAAGTGTTTTAGATAATTCAGTCAATGAATAAGAACCTTTATCATAATTAAATA